>NZ_FZMP01000250.1 GCF_900196725.1 Candidatus Methanoperedens nitratireducens
CCATGCTTCAATAGATGTAATGACAACTGCCGCAAGGAATTTCTTAAGAAAATACAACTCTATTTATGCGACTTAGCTTAAAACGCACAACACTGCAGACGGAAGAGTCAATCAGAAAATTAGAAAAATACGGCACATAGTCAAATCCTCATGCAATCGCCCTTTCCCCGATATAATCATAAAAACGGTACTTGAAATCCTCAAATTCCTTAATCGTTAAAAGCGCGATTTCATATAAGTACTCTACATCTCTGCAAAAGACAACTTTGCCCTTCAGTACTTCTTTTTTCACATACAGCGGAAGCTGGGAAAAAATCTGGACATCAAAGAAATCAGGAAGTTCTGATAGAACCTTAAGTCTGAACTTTGAGCCCTCGTAATCAGTTTCTGCATCGATATCAATGCACAGGTCGATATCCGACTCCTCACGGGTTATGCCCTCTACAGCAGAACCGTATAGTATAATGAACCTTACTTTATCAAATCCCTCGATTTTCTTAAGCCTCTCCACACTATTTTTTACAAGTTTATTGATTTCATCAGGGCTCATTCAAGTTCCACATATTATCTGATAGTGATACCAATATAAAATTATTATCCATATAATATGTTTATCCTCCTCACTCGCACATAAAAAAACTTAATATAGAATAAATGTATAAGTCAGGTGGGTGATTATAAAATGTCTTCAGCAAAAAATATCATAAAGATGTTAGTTGGTATTATAATATTCTTAATCGGTATTGCATGGTATGTTCCTGATTATGGTCTTGGCTTCTGGGTAGACCTGCTCGTTCTCTTGAAAGGCACAATCGGTCTCTTCCTTCTGTTCGTAGGCTTAATCGTAGCATGGATGGGTTACGACGATTATAAGATGGACATAGAAATGGCAAAGGAAGAGCAAAAAGAAGGAAAGAAGGAAGAACCCAAATAACCCTATAAATCAATAATCAGAGAGTATGCTCTGATTCCTTTTAACTTTTTCAAGCGCCCTTTTTGCCGTTTCCCATGAGCTTCGCGCAAAATCTGGAAGCGAACCGTGCTCAAAAACCCATTTTTCAAGGAACCTGATGGTCTTTGGGTCAGAGGGATAGCCGCTCCCTATTTCAACACCCACTTTTTTCTCTATTTCTTTTATTAACGCATCCCTTCGCACCTTTGCAAGTATCGAGGCAGCAGACACGATCGGATATTTCTCATCCGCATTATGTTCAGAGATGATTTCTATTTTTCCGCTATATTTTCTCTTTATATTCTCCCCAAAACGTTCGGCAATGACATCAGCAGCATCTACAAACGCTCGCTCCGGCCTGAGCTCTCCAAGGACTTTCACATAGCACATTACCATTATTTCGTTCATGGTCATTATTTTTCGAAGCTCATCGATCTGCCTTGGGCTGACCTCAAGGATGTAATACTTATCCGCAAGCTTTTTAATCCCGACCTCAAGTGCTTCCCGCCGTTTGGGCGTAAGTTGTTTTGAATCCTTAACACCCAGGCGGGTGAGCTCCTTGAGTTTCCCTTCATCCACCAGGATTCCAGCAACGCACATGGGACCGAGTACCGGTCCCTTCCCTGCTTCATCTATTCCAGCGATCATTAAAGAATCATTTATCTACAAGACTTTATCCGAGCTTGTGATCTCCGCACCATAGATGTTTTTCATGTATTTAATTGCCTGCTCCTGGGCTTCTTCATCTATTGAGGCGGTACAATCCCGGGGTACTATCGTTTTATATCCTGAAAAATAAGCATGACCAACATTGTTCTGGACGCATATATCCGTGCTGACGCCCAGGATTATCAGGGTATCCACGCCCAGTTTTTTAAGAATCGATGGCAGTTCGGTGTCCACAAATCCGCTGTACCATCTCTTCTCGATCACGATATCATTTTTCTCAGGTTTAAGTTCAGGCACGATTTCCGATGCGCCGGTGCCTTTCATGGCATGTTCTCCCCAGATACCCATTTCTCTGTCAGTCTCTGTGTGGGCATCACGCAGATATATTAAAGGAATACCCTGCTTTCTTGCTTTTTTCAGCAGAGCCGCTATATTCGGTATGATTTTCTTGGCACGCGGACTTCCGAGCTTTCCGGTGACAAAATCATTTATCATATCTACGACAATAATAGCTTTTTTCATATAACCACTCAGAATGATGTTAGCATGTATTTACTTAAGTTTTTGGGTTATCAAATAAAATATAACTGACGATAATGATAGATACAAAAATCCTTAAATACATTGATGTAAATTTCATCCCACTGACTCGACACAGGGGTTTAAGCCCATACTTTGGTAGCCTGGATATCGAAACCACAAAATTATAATATCGCCAGGTACTATCAGTATAGGGAGTTCAATACCACTGATAACCGCCGGAGACAATAAATGATAATTAAAAAAGGAAGTTTTGTAATTGAAGGATTGGACAATGTCCAAATAAACATAGGTAAAATAGTTGAGCCTGGGCAGGAATCTATCATAGAAGGGCCTACACCCAGACCTGAGATAATCAGCCTTCGGAACTGGGATTATCGCATTCTTGACAGGTACCACCCTGTTTATACGCCCACAAGCGATACTTGCGATTACTGCACATACGGGAAATGCAACCTCACAGGCAATAAGGAAGGCGCATGCGGAATTGACCTTGAATCCCAGTCCGCAAGAGAGGCACTGAAGACTGCCATAATGGGAGCCGCATGCCACTCGGCGCACGGCAGGCACCTTCTTAATTACCTGATCAGGAAATACGGCGAAGACCATCCCATAGACGTGGGTCCAAGCAACCTGAAAGCCCCTCTTACGGAGACCATAATGGGACTCCAGCCGAAAACCATAGGCGATTTTCTTCCGGTGCTCGAATACGTAGAAGAGCAGTTGACGCAGCTTACTGCATCTATCAATACCGGACAGGAAGGCGCTGCGATGGATTTTGAATCCAAGGCACTGCATGCCGGGATGCTTGACCTCCTGGGAATGGAAGTGGCGGATATTATACAAATATCCTGCCTCAACATGCCCAGGGCAGAAGAGGACACGCCGATGGCAGAGATAGGGATGGGCATCCTTGATTCCAAAAAACCCGTCGTGATATGCGTCGGGCACAACATCGCTGCACCCGCGTACATTCTCGATTGTATGGACAGGGACGGACTCTTTGATAAGATAGAGATTGCAGGATTGTGCTGTACTGCCCATGATATGACCCGTTATAACAAGACCGCAAAGATAATCGGTTCCATGAGCAAGGAATTAAAGTATATCCGCTCAGGCATACCAGATGTGCTTGTTACTGATGAGCAGTGCGTCCGGGCAGATATCCTGAAGGAAGCAAAGAAACTTTTTATACCTGTCATAGCCACCAATGAAAAGATCATGTACGGTCTGCCTGACCGGTCTAACGACCCGGTTGATGCGATCGTGGATGACCTTGTAAGCGGAAAGCAGGCAGGTGCACTGATACTCGACCTTGAAAAGGTCGGCGAGTTGATACCCAAACTTGCTATGAAAATCGGGCCCATAAGGAAAGCCAGAGGGATAACCGCGCTTCCGGATGATGTTGAATTCAATAAACTTGTCTCAAAATGCACAAAGTGCCTGCAATGCACGCGCGACTGCCCGCAGAGTCTGCCGATATCCGATGCTATGGCTGCGGCCGTGGCTGGCGACCTCTCAAAATTTGAGATACTTCATGACAAATGTGTCGGATGCGGAAGATGCGATTATAGCTGCCCTGTTGATATTCCTGTATTGAACGTCATCGAGAAAGCATCACAACGTGTGATCCGGGAAGAAAAAGGGAAGGTCAGGATCGGAAGAGGACAGATTGGCGATCCAGAGATACGTGAGGAAGGGCGGAACCTGGTGCTCGGCACCACGCCGGGTGTACTTGCTTTTGTGGGTTGCGGGAATTATCCTGATGGGACAAAAGATATCTATGATGTTGTAGAAGAGATGCTCCAGCGCAGTTACATCATCATATCATCGGGATGCGCAGCCATGGATCTTGGAATGTACAAGGATAAGGAAGGGAAGACGCTGTATGAGCGCTATCCGGGGAGATTCATTAAAGGCAATCTCCTGAACACAGGCTCATGCGTTTCTAATGCGCACATCGCTGCAACTACCATAAAAGTCGCCTCGATATTTGCAGGAAGAAAGACGAAAGGCAACTGGGAAGAGATCGCCGATTACGTACTTAACAGGGTCGGGGCTGCCGGGGTAGCCTGGGGCGCATATTCGCAGAAAGCTTTTGCGATCGCTACAGGATGCAACAGGCTTGGTATTCCTGTCGTTGCCGGACCGCACGGTACCAAGTACAGGCGCGCGTTCATAGGCAAACCTTACAGGAAAGATGAATGGAACGTGCTGGATGCAAGAGACGGCTCAACCATCAATGTTGAACCTGCGCCCGAGCACCTGATGATTACGGCAGAGACAAAAGAGGAAATGATGCCGCTCCTTGCTAAGCTGTGCTTCAGACCGAGCGATAACAGCCTTGGGAGAGCCATCAAACTGACACATTACATTGAACTCAGCGAGAAATACATGAAAAAAATGCCTGATGACTGGCATACCTATGTAAGAAGCGAAGCAGATCTCCCTGTAGCCAAGAGGGAACAGCTCATGAAATTGCTTGAAGAGAAGGGATGGAAGATAGACTGGGAAAAGAAAAAGATAACAGAAGGACCACTTCGGAAAGTGGATGTCTCGTTCCAGCCTACCAATGTTCCCCGCCTGTGCAAGGAGGCTAAGAAATGAGCGGAAAGGTACCAATAAAACCTGCCAGGCCAGCTGATAAAACTGCCGCAAAAACTGTTGAAAAGCCGAAGCCTATTGAAAAATCTCCTGCAAAAACAACGGAGAAGACCGAAGAAAAGGTCATCGACACAACACGCCAGGCTGTTCCCTTTAACACGGGAAATATCCCCGGTCCTGAGATGGCAAGAGCCGTGATGCCTGCCGTATCCGGAAAAATGCTTGCAAAAGCGAAGCGCCCTCTTCTGATCGTGGGTTCGGAAGTCCACGACAAGGATGTGCTTGAACGGGTCGTATCTATGGGACAGGCGGGCATTCAGATCGCTGCTGTCGGGGATGCATACGTATCCCTTGGCGATAAAGGAGTCGATGTACACTATGCAAATATGCATGCGCTTGCATCGTATCTTTGCGATCCGCAGTGGCAGGGGCTTGACGGGAAAGGCGGGTATGATCTTGTTACGTTCCTTGGCATCACCTATTATTATGCCTCCCAGGCAATATCAGCACTCAAGAATTTCTCAAAAGTCAAAGTGATATCTATAGACAGATACTATCATCCAAATGCGAATATGTCATTTGGCAATCTTAAGAAAGATGTGTTCATTGCAGCGCTTGATGAGGTTATAAATCAATTACCGAAGAAATAAATACCCCGTGTTCAAATACGGGGACTATAAGACAGGAAGGAAGTAATGGCAAACGAATTTCCATTTGAAATCTCACCCATGTTCGAGGGTGAACGTGTACGAAAAGACGATATGTTTGTTGAGCTCGCAGGTCCAAAATCACGGGGGTTCGAACTCGTGAAGGCTGCAGGTTTAGATGAGATAGAGGACGGAAAATTTACTCTCATCGGGCCCGATATCTCACAGATGCAGGAGGGTTCCCGCCATCCTTACGCGATGATATACCGCATTGCAGGGAAGCTGGTCGAGCCCGACCTTGAGGCAATAGTGGAGCGGCGAAACCACGATTTCCAGAATTATATCCAGGGTTACATGCACCTGAACCAGCGCTATGATGTCTGGGTGCGGGTCAACAAGGATGCAATTAAAAAAGGGCTGAAGTCATTTGAACAGATAGCTAAAGCCACAATGATGCTGTTCAAGAACGAACTGCCTTTTATCGAGAAGATCGAGGCGATTTATGTAACCGACCCCGAAGAAGTAGAGAAGCAGAGAGCGGAAGCCATAAAGATCTACGAGGCAAGGGATGCCAGGACACGCGGTTTGCACGACGAGGATGTGGATGTATTCTACGGCTGCACCCTGTGCCAGAGCTTTGCACCTACGAACGTATGCGTGGTCACCCCGGACAGGATATCCCTGTGCGGCGCGATAAACTGGTTTGATGGGCGCGCAGCGGCTAAGGTAGACCCTGAAGGTCCGCAGTTCGCCATTCCCAAAGGCGAGATAATTGACGAGAAGGGCGGGGAGTATTCAGGCGTGAACGAAAAAGCTGTCGCTTTATCAGGCGGGGAATATTCCCGCATCAAAATACATTCGTTTTTCGAGTACCCGCACACAAGCTGCGGATGCTTTGAAGTAGTAGGGTTCTACATACCTGAGGTGGACGGCATAGGCTGGGTCGATAGGGATTTCAGCGGCAATGCGCCTAACGGTCTTGCATTCTCCACAATGGCAGGCCAGACCGGTGGTGGAAAGCAGATCATCGGTTTCCTTGGCGTCGGGGTTAATTATTTCCGCTCGCCCAAGTTCATCCAGGCTGATGGCGGCTGGAACCGGGTTGTGTGGATGCCAAAGAACCTGAGAGAGAAGATAAAGGCGGATATACCGCCTGAGCTTGTGGATAAATTACCTACGGAAGAAGATGTGAGCGACTTAAAATCCCTGAAAGATTATCTTGAGAAAAAACAGCATCCTGTAATCCAGCGCTGGACGAAAGAAGAGGCTGCTGCTGAGGCAGTATCTTCCGACGGAGCTGCATCTCAGGTCGGGGCGCCTGCCTGGTCGGTGCCTGCACCTTCCATGAACATGCCTGTAGGGATGCCAATGATGCCGCCGATGCAGCTTGGCGGCGGCGAGGGCGTGAAATTAGTTCTCAAGAACGCTAAGATCACTATTGACAGGATTATATTGAAAGGTAAAGAAAAGTAGGTAGAGTTAATTTAAAAATTTAACAACGAACTGATACGAACTCAATACTAACTCAAGGGTTTGTATCAGTTCGTATTGATTTCGTTGTTTTATCAGATCTATCGATTCTCTGCGCGTTCTTGGCGCTCTTTGCGGTGAATTGAATTTTAACACTGCAAAGCACGCAAAGGGCGCAAAGATGGTTCGGAAAATATTCAACCATGAAAGTAATAGCAATAACAGGAAAAGGCGGAACTGGCAAGACAGCAGTAGCCGGGATGCTTATAAAACACATCACGAAAGGCAATAAGGCGCTGCTTGCCATCGACGCAGACCCCGACTCCAATCTCCCTGATGTGCTTGGTGTGAAAATCGATAAGACAATCGGGGATATGCGGGAGTTTATGCTGCAGGAGCGCGATAAGATGCCTCCTGATACCAATAAGGAAAGAGTGCTTGAGTCAAAGGTTTACGAGGTTCTAACAGAAATGCCGCATTACGACCTGCTGGTGATGGGACGCCCCGAGGGTTCTGGATGTTACTGTTTTGCCAATAATCTGCTGCGCGGGATAATGGACAGGATACTTAAGAACTACGATTTGACGATAATAGACACCGCAGCAGGGCTTGAACACCTATCGCGTCGGATTATCCGCGATGTTGACGAACTCCTTGTCGTGACAGACGGCTCGCGCCGGGGCTTGCAGACAGCAGAGAGGATTCGTGGGCTTGCAGTATCGCTGAACCTGAATGTCAAGAAGATGCATGTTATCGCGAACAAGGTTACGCCTGAGAACCGGGCGCGCATCGAGGAGTACGCGCGGGAGTTGAAAATGGACTTGGTGGGCGTTGTGCCCTTTGATGAGACCCTGGCGCGCTTTGACCTTGAGGGGAGACCGCTGGCTGAATTGCCTGAGGATTCAGCTGCGATGAGAGGTGTCGGGGAGATTGCGAAGAGGATGGGGTTATATTGAAGGTAAAGACGAACCTAGAGTAAGCTGCAAGGGCAGAGGCTATGAAGTGATAGCCGCGATTAAAAGAAACAATGAAATACTTCAAGGTATATTAGACGAGGTGAACTAAAATGAAAGCGTTGGTAACCGGCGGCGCGGGCTTTATAGGCTCGCATCTTGCAGAAGAACTGGCAAAGGATAACGAAGTAATTATCCTGGATAACCTGTCGACAGGAAGAATGGAAAACGTAAAAGACTTGGTTAAAAAAGGCAGCGTTACATTTGTTAAAGGAAGCATGACGGATTTTACTCTTCTTCAGGAAATCATCAGGGATGTGGATTATGTTTTCCACCAGGGTGCAATCCCGAGCGTACCGAGAAGCATAGAGAAACCATCCGCATCGAACGATGCAAATATAAACGGCACGTTGAATGTCCTGATGGCATCAAAAGAAGCGGGAGTAAAAAAAGTAATATATGCTTCATCGTCATCAGTTTATGGTGATGCTCCAGAGATGCCAAAGAGGGAGGATATGAAGCCAAACCCGCTATCGCCATATGCTGTAACAAAAATTGCCGGGGAATATTATTGTAAGGTATTCCAGGAAGTATATGGATTAAAGACCGTATCTTTGAGGTACTTCAATGTCTTCGGGCAGAGGCAAGACCCGACCTCTGAGTATGCTGCTGTAATCCCGAAATTTATAACCAGCATATTGAACAATAAGCCTCCCACGATATACGGGGATGGAGAGCAGAGCAGGGATTTTACCTTTGTTAAGTATGTGGTTGAAGCCAACATCCTCGCAGCCGAGTCTGATGCGACAGGTGTGTTCAATATAGCCTGCGGGGGAAGGATAACTATTAATAAATTGGTCGATATGATTAATGAGATTCTTGGAAAGAATATTAAACCTGTATATATCGCACCAAGAGCAGGAGATATTAAACATTCTTTAGCTGATATTTCAAGGGCAAAATCATTCGGATACGAACCTCAGAGCAATTTTAAAGAGGGACTTAAGGAGACAATAAGGTGGTTTAACGATGGAGTTAGCTGAAAAATTCAATAATAAATCTGCTGTTGTGTGTGTCATTGGGCTTGGATATGTTGGCCTCCCAACAGCAGTAAGTTTTGCTGAAAAGGGTTTCAGGGTCATAGGAGCGGATAAGAAAAAGCAGGTCGTTGACTTGATCAACAGGGGCGGCTGCCATTTAAAGGACCTGAATCTTGACGAGAGAGTAAAAAAAGTGGTCCAGGATAAAAAACTGACCGCTACTGCCGATACCGCAGAAGCTACACGAAAAAGCGATGCGATCCTTATTATCGTGCCCACGCCTGTGACGCCGGATAAAAGACCTGACCTGGTACCCGTCATCTCCTCCGGGGAGGATATCGCGAAGGGACTGGGAAAGAATAAGCTTGTGGTCCTTGAATCCACAGTATATCCGGGCGTTACCGAGGACGTTCTCAACCCCTTACTTGAAAAATCCGGATTGAAAGCAGGGGTTGATTTCGGACTGGCGCACTGCCCTGAGAGATACAATCCGGGCGACAGCAAACATTCGATCGGTGATGTGGTGAGGGTCATCGGGGGCATAACGCCGCAATGGGGCGAAACTACAAAGCAATTATACAGGCATATCGTTAAGGATGTGTTCCTGGTAAAGGATATCAAGACGGCAGAGGCTGCAAGGTGATAGAGAACATACAGAGGGATCTTAATATAGCTTTGATGAACGAGCTGGCGCTTATTTTCGAGAGGATGAACATTGACGTTATGGAAGTGATAAAAGCTGCATCTACCAAGTGGAACTTCAATGTTTACTATCCAGGTGCCGGGGTCGGCGGACACTGCCTGCCAGTTGATCCGTATTATCTGGTGAAAAAAGCAGAGGAATTGGGATATCACTCAAAAGTTATCACGGCAGGGAGGGCGATTAATGATTATATGCCAGTGCACGTATTCGAACTGCTGGTGGATGCGCTCAATGAACGTGAGAAATCTGTGAAAAATTCAAAAGTTGTCGTGCTCGGTTTTTCGTATAAAGAGAATGTGGGCGACCCGAGAGAGAGCCCGGTTGAGATCTTTGTGGAAGAACTTGAAAGGAGAGATGCCAGAATCCATATCGTTGATCCGTATATAGAGAGCGAATACCTGCAAAAGTACGGAGAGGTGGAAAAAGATGTTTACAGTTCTCTTAAGGGCGCGGACGCCATGGTACTGATGACTGCGCACAGGGAATTCAGGGAGCTTGAACTGCAAAGGATAAAGGAACTCATGCGCACTCCAATACTGATCGATGGCAGGCGCGTGTTTGAGAAAGATGAGGCCGTCGTGCTCGGGTTCACTTACCGCGGCATCGGGGCGGCGAATAAGAGATAAGGATGTGAAAAAATAGTAAAAAAAGCCTTGATAACCGGGATAACAGGTCAGGACGGGTCTTATTTAGCAGAATTCTTGCTGCAAAAAGGATACGAAGTTCATGGGATTATAAGACGGGCAAGTACGTTCAACACTAAACGAATCGATCATCTTGTCATGGACCCACATGAGAAGACAAATTTATCCCTGCATTTCGGGGATTTATCGGATGCCGGCCAGATAACGAATATAATATACAATATCGAACCAGATGAGATTTACAATCTTGCCGCACAGAGCCATGTGCGCGTCAGTTTCGATATGCCCGAATATACAGGGGATATAAGTGGCTTGGGCATGACAAGGCTGCTGGAAGCCGTCAGGCAAAGCGGTATTGATACGAAGGTCTACCAGGCTTCAAGCAGCGAGATGTTCGGGAACTCGCCGCCTCCGCAGAAAGAGAACACACCTTTCAGGCCAAGAAGCCCGTATGCGGCGGCGAAGGTGTATGCTTACTGGATGACGGTGAATTACAGGGAGGCATACAATCTCTTTGCATGTAACGGGATACTTTTCAACCATGAATCTCCCCGCAGGGGAGAAACGTTTGTCACACGGAAAATAACAATGGCAGCCGCCAGGATCAAATTGGGCGTGCAGGATAAACTTTACCTTGGCAACCTTGATGCAAAGAGGGACTGGGGATATGCAAAAGATTACGTCGAGGCGATGTGGCTGATGCTCCAGCAGGATGAACCCGATGATTATGTTATTGCGACCGGTGAGACTCATTCTGTACGGGAATTTCTGGAAGAAACTTTTAATTATCTCGATATTGACTGGCGGAATCATGTTGAAATAGACCCGAAGTATTTCAGACCAACAGAGGTGGATTCACTCGCGGGTGATTCCAGCAAGGCACGCAAGAAACTGGGATGGAAGCCTGTGGTGAGATTTGAAGAGTTAGTGAAACTAATGATTGATGCGGATCTGAAAAAAGAAGAGTTGAAACTCAACGGTTATAAGAACTACAAAGGGGAGATTAAACACGTCGTACCTTAAAAATAAAAGGATTACGATAACTGGCGGGGCGGGTTTCCTCGGCAACAATGTTGTCAGGAAACTTAAGGAGAACGGGTGCAGCGATATTTTCATCCCCCGAAGCAGGGATTACAATCTCGTTAATACTGAAGATGTAAAACGTCTGTACGCAGATTCCGACCCTGATATTGTAATCCATCTGGCGGCTGTGGTCGGCGGCATCGTGGCGAACCGCAATAACCCGGGTAAGTTCTTCTACGATAATCTGATGATGGGTGTGCAGATGATGGAGCAGGGCAGGCTTCGTGGTCTTGAGAAGTTCGTGGCTATCGGCACGATATGCTGTTATCCAAAGTTCACTCCGGTCCCCTTTAAAGAGGAAGATCTGTGGAATGGCTATCCGGAAGAAACAAATGCCCCTTACGGGCTTGCCAAGAAGATGCTGCTTGTTCAGTCGCAGGCATACAGGCAGCAGTACGGCTTTAACTCGATTTTCCTTCTGCCGGTGAACCTCTACGGACCTGGCGATAACTTCGATCCTGAAACCTCGCATGTGATACCGGCGCTGATAAAGAAATGCGTGGATGCGATTAAAACTGATGCTTCTGAGGTCACCGTCTGGGGCACAGGTAAAGCAACAAGGGAGTTCCTGTACGTTGAGGATGCGGCTGAGGCTATTGTAATGGCTTCAGAGAAGTACAATAAAAGCGACCCTGTGAACATCGGTGCTGGCTTTGAGATATCCATTAAAAATCTTGTCGATATGATAGTTGAATTGACGGGATTTGATGGAAAAATACTATGGGATACAACGAAACCCGACGGGCAGCCGCGCCGAAGTCTTGATACATCCAGGGCTAAAAAGGAGTTCGGGTTTGTTGCAAAGACCGATTTCAGGACCGGGCTTGAGAAGACTATTGAGTGGTATTCAAGAGGAGATTAATATAAAAAAATTACATCTTGGTTGCGGTAAAAGATATATCCCAGGATTTACTCATGTTGATTTAGCAGATTATCCGCATATTGATTACAGACACAATGTTTCTGATCTGTCAATGTTTGAGGATGATTCAATTGAGCTTATTTACGCATGCCATGTGCTTGAACATTTCAAAAGACATGAGGTTGAGAATGTATTGAAAGAATGGCATCGTGTGCTTGTGCCAAATGGCATACTGAGGCTTGCTGTACCGGATTTTGAAGCTGTTGCGCAGGTTTACGAAAAATATAAGGATATGGAACTTGTAATGGGTCTTTTGTACGGTGGCCAGGAATATGAATATAATTTTCATCATGTTCTGTTTGACTTTAAGTATCTTGAAAAACTCTTAGAGAAAGTAGGATTCAAAAATATTCACAGGTATGACTGGCGTAATACTGTTCACAGGGATTACGATGATTATTCGCAGGCTTATATTCCGCACATGGATAAAGAGCATGGGGTTCTGATGAGCTTGAATGTGGAGGGAGAGAAGGGATGAGAATTACTCAAAATTTAAGGTAGCAAAAATATGCTTAAAATCATCTATTCTGCCGGGTTAAGAGAAAACGATAGGGATACGTATAACGATGATAGCTTTAAAAAAATGAGTACAAGTGATTATGAATTTGTCTTATTTGATCACCGGAAACATCTGGGGCGGATAATTGAGAATGCATGGGTGCTGGATGATCTTTACAGGAGCAGGGATGAGAAGCTTTTTAGGACTTATGATGAGTTGAAGAGATTGATTGATAGTATAAAGGCAGATGTTCTTCTTGTATCGGGTGATAATATATATCATCCAGAGTTTATAAATAAATTAGATGTTTATTCTGTTCTTATGTCTTCTGATGATCCTAATTCGTCGTATGCTAGAACTGTCCCTTATATTTGGGCTTTTGATCATATTACATGCGTAAATGTGCAATATCATAAAGATATTCCTGTTAAAATGACAGACAAACTCATTGAGTGGGGTGGGAGGAGAGCAACTTGGATCCCTTATGGTGTTGTAGAAAGGCACTACAATCCTGATTTAACAGAAGAAGAAATTTATAATAAAGAAAGAACTATCGATTTACTATATATTGGGGCTTTTTATAGGGAAAAGGTGGATGCACTATTAAAGCTTAAAAAAATTTTTGGAAATAAATTTAAACTATACGGGCCATGGGGATTAAAATTCTGGGGATATTATCTTTTGCAGAGAAAATGGATATGGGTGAATTTTTTATCTCCAAATTTGTTCGTTCATACTTATCAAAATGCTAAAATTGGAATAAATATGCATCTGAGCGGAGAATTAGGTAATGGAAGGCTATATCAGCTTCCAATGAATGGAGTCATGCAAATCTGTGACTGCAAAGACGCATTGTCAGAAGTTTTTGAACCTGGAAAAGAAATAGTTGGATATAATACGATTGATGAAGCTATTGAACTGATTGAATATTATCTTGAGCATGACGAAGAAAGAAAAAAGATTGCAGCGGCAGGGTTTAGAAAAGCTATAAAGAATTATAAATATTCAGATATTCTATATAATATGCTTAGGGAAGTAAAAAAAGGAATGATGCTGGATGGAATAAATTATACAAAGGATGGTATGGCTTTAAATTGATTCAAGTAGTTTCATAAATTTTACGAAATTATTTAAAATGTTGTATATCCTATTAAATCTGAATTTTGAAAAAAATACTATAATGAGAAGTTGAGAATATAGGAAAAGATATTATTGAAAAAAATACTCAGAGTATGATATTAACATGTGTGGTATATGAAAGATATTGCAATAAGTTTAATCGGTTTTTCCTATGAGAAGATATTTCACGAGAAAATGGGGAATGATGCAAAAGGATTCCTTAAAAATTTATCTTATATCGTAATCGCATCAGGCATTGCAGCTATATTATCCACTAGTTTTAACATCTTTGCAGGGCGGGTTCTTGGTCCAAGCGAATACGGGGAATTTACTCTCATTCAGACCATTGCAATGTTTTTGCTTGTCCCAATGATGCTCGGTATTGATACGGCGATGATTACTTATACCGCGGAAAAAAATAAGTTTGATAGTCAATCTTCAATAATAAGTACAACATTTATTCTAGTAACTATTTTTACATTAGTTTCTGTTTCAATTTATTATTTATTCTCATCTCAAATCTCAAAGATATTTTCCATTTCAACAGATATATTGTATCTGGCTGTTATATTTGCATTCCTTTCAGTAATCAGTACATTTGCAACAGGTACGCTTAGAAGTTTACATAAAATGAAAGAATATGCGATTTTTCAACCGCTTCCTAATCTTATCTTGTTGCTAATTTTTTTTGTTTTTTTCTTCAGCAATTATATTTCTTTCAAATCAGCTCTATTTTCAATGTATATTGCCTTTGGAGTTACAGGATTGTTAATGATATATAGTGTCAAGAAATATTTACGACCTAATTTTAAATTGTGTTGGGCTAAAAGGTTGATACGATATGGATTATATATGAGTTTAATGGGATTGGCATCTGTTTTTTATGCAAATATTGATAAAATTATAATATATAAATTCCTGACAACAGCCGACATCGGAATTTATAGATCATATTACTTTTCATCGATAAATTTCGTAGGATTATTCATCGGGATGTTTATTGCTGTTTTTTATCCTCTGGTATGTAAGTATAAAGATAAAAAAGTTATATTAAATAGAATAAATAGGGTCATACTTTATTTGGTTATTCTTGGACTACCAATTATTATCTTTTTTGAATTTATAATCTTGAAGCTATATGGAGATGATTATCCTTTTGATATAAAATTAGCATTTCTTTTTGGAATTGGAGGGCTATTAACATGCATAAATAGCATTTATTCATGGCTGATAAATTCTATCGGAACAGAAGGGATAAAAGTCATGTCTATAGCCGCAATAATAGTAGGTGTTATTAACCTCGTTTTAAATTTTTTATTGATACCTATGTTTGGACTTGTTGGGGGTGTGATAGCCTTTAATGTTTCCTACGCTATAAATACAGCAGTTCTTTTTAAATTAAGGCATATACTTTAAGAATATATATGTTGAAAGCAATAACAAGAAAATCTACAAAAATAAGAAAAATGAAAGGACTAATATTATCCGGCGGACACGGGACAAGGTTAAGACCAATAACTTATTCGCAGCAAAAGCAATTAATCCCGATTGCAAATAAACCCATACTGTTTTATTGTATAGAGGATTTGATAAATGCTGGTATAAAAAAAATTGGAATTATCGTGGGTCCAAACAAGGAACAAGTAATGGACACAGTTAGATCGATTAATTGGGATGCTGATATAGAATTTATCTATCAGGAAGCTCCAGCAGGATTGGCACATGCTGTAAAAATCTCTAAAAATTTCCTTGGAGAAGATAAATTCATAATGTATCTCGGAGACAACATATTAAAAGGAGGCATAACCAATTTTGTTAAAGATTTTGTCAATACAGAAGTAGAAGCAAGCCTGCTTCTAACCAGAGTTGATAATCCTGAACAATATGGAGTTGCTCTAGTGGATGAGCAAAAAAAAATCATTATTAAGCTGCTTGAAAAACCAAAAAATCCACCGTCTAACCTCTCCATTGTCGGTATCTACGGCTTAACCCCTGTTATATTTAGGGCAATAGATAATATTAAACCATCTTGGCGTGGTGAATTGGAAATCACAGATGCTTTACATTGGTTAATTGAAGAAAATTATCGGGTAAGATACGATTTAGTTAATGGATGGTGGAAAGATACTGGGACACCTGAAACTATTTTAGATGCAAATCGCTTAATTTTAGATAGTATTAAAATAGAAAATAAAGGTACGACCGAAAATAGTGAACTAAATGGTAAAGTGGAAGTTGGAGAGAAAACACTAATAAAAGAATCTATAATAAATGGCCCGGTTATAATAGGCAAAGAGTGTATCATATCCAAATCTTATATAGGTCCTTATACAAGCATTGGTGATAATTGCCAGCTAATAAATACAAAAGTAGAGGACTCTGTTATAATGGAGAGAACAAAGATCATTAATACAGGCAAAATTGTTAAAAGCTTAATTGGAAAAGAAGTAAACATTGAAAAGAATGATCAATCATCAGATATAAAAAAATTTGTTATAGGTGATAATTCAGAGCTTAAACTATAATTAATAAAAAAGAGTGAATTCTTTAGGTGAGAGAAATCACATGCTTTTTAATTGTATTATGGGAGTCTATCGAGAGGAATTTAATTGAGCAGAATACATATAACAAACCTTGAGAATATGGATTTTGTCTCCGAGACATTAAGAAAATCTATAATTGATTATTAGATCAAGGTGAAAACATGAATAATAAATTGAAAATATTAATAACAGGAGGTGCAGGATTCATAGGCAGCAATTTTGTTCGATACATGGTAGAAAAATACCCAAATTGCCAGATTGCTGTCATTGATAAATTAACTTATGCTGGAAAAATGGAAAACTTACAAGACGTAATAGATAAAATAACGTTCATAAAAGGCGATATTTGCAATATAAAAGATATTGAGATGATAGGTAAATGCGATTTTATTTTTAACTTTGCTGCTGAGACGCACGTCGATCGGTCGATTAAAGAGGGGAATATTTTTGTGAAAACAGATGTGCTTGGAACGTATAATCTTTTGGAATATGCTAGAAAACATGAAGTAAAAAAATATATTCAAATAAGCACAGATGAAGTATATGGGAGTACCGAAAAAGATTCTTTTTATGAAGAAGATATTTTGGATCCTTCATCCCCATATTCAGCAAGTAAAGCGGGAGCAGATTTACTGGTTAAATCTTTTTTTAAAACCTATGGATTGCCAATTTTGATAACTCGTAGTTCAAACAATTTCGGTCCAAATCAGTATCCCGAAAAGTTGATTCCGGTTTTAATTCTAAATGCTATATATGACAAACCGCTACCGATTTATGGAAATGGTTTAAATGTAAGAGATTGGATTTATGTTGAAGATAATTGCATTGGAATTGATTTTGTTTTTAGAAAAGGAAAGATAGGGGAAATCTACAATATAGGTGCGGGAAATGAAAAAACAAATATAGAAATTGCAAATCTTATTCTGGAGAGTTTAGGAAAGCAAAAAAGTTTGATACAATTTGTGAAGGATAGGCTTGGGCACGATTTTAGATATTCTTTAAATTGTGAAAAAATTAAAAGTTTGGGATGGGCACCACACTATACGTTTGAGGATGCACTAAATGATACAATTAAATGGTATGTAGAGAATGAATGGTGGTGGAAACCTTTAATCTCTAGATAATATGAATACAAAACTGAAATTTAAAAATAAGAGAGGTTACACTTTTCCAAAAACTAGTTAACAAGATACTTTTAAGTATGCAGATAATGTATTTAAGAATCAAACAATATGTTTTATTATCTTTATGAATGAATCATATATTAAAAATAGGATTATAAACAGATTTTCATTCCATGAGAGGAGATTTTATGAAAGAATGTTTAATTTGTGGTCATAACATAGAACCTTTTATGTCGTTCGGAAAGATGCCGATTGCCAATGGATTTCTTACTCCAGAGCAATTTGCTGATGAATATTTTTTTGAACTTAGAGTTACATTTTGCCCGAATTGCTTTATGTTTCAGTTAGTTGAACAGCCAGATCGTGAGCAAATGTTTAATGAGAATTATGCTTTCTTTTCCGGTACATCTAAAGGAATGGCGACTCATTTTAAGGAATTTGCGGAGCATGTGAAGAAAGATTATCTTAAGTCGCCAAATCCTTTTGTTGTAGAGATTGGCAGCAACGATGGGATAATGTTACAAAACTTTGCCAGTGCAGGCATCCGTCATCTTGGGATTGAGCCTTCAGCCAATGTAGCACAGGTGGCAATTGATAAAGGTATCAAAACAATTTGTAGGTTCTTTGATGAGGATCTAGCTCGAGAGATTGTTAAAGAACATGGACAGGCAGATGCATTCTTAGGGGCAAATGTAATGTGTCATATTTCTTATTTGCATTCAGTTGTGGCTGGAATAAAAATTCTTCTCAAACCAACTGGTATAGTCATGTTTGAGGATCCGTATTTGGGTGACGTCATTCAGAAAACATCTTATGATCAGATTTATGACGAGCATGTTTTCTTATTTTCATTATCATCAATAAAATATTTATTTGAGCAACATGGAATGGAGTTAGTCGATATTGAACCACAAAGTACTCATGGTGGTTCGATGCGTTATGTGATTGCTCATAAAGGAATGCGCCCAGTATCAAAAAATGTACTTGCCCAATTAAAAATTGAAGAAAAATTAGGTTTAAATAAATCGCAAACTTACGATGTTTTTCGTCGAAATTGTGAACTTTCACGCGACAATTTAATCGCACTCCTATACGACATTAAGAAACACGGCAAACGCATAGTTGGCTATGCAGCAACTTCTAAAAGTACAACTATCATCAACTATTGCAAGATAACACCGGATTTAATTGAATATATCAGTGATACAACCCCAATAAAACAAGGAAAATTTAGCCCTGGAATGCACATACCTGTGCGGCCTTATGAGGAGTTTTTAGCAAACTATCCTGACTACGCATTGCTATTTGGTTGGAATCACGCAGATGAGATAATGGCAAAAGAGCAAAAGTTTAAAGAATCCGGTGGTAAATGGGTAGTCTATGTACCAAATGTAGGAGTATTAGAATGATTTTGTGTGGAAATCCACTATCTCAATACCTGTCGCATAAATCCCAGATTGATGAAGCAATTTTGAGTGTGCTTAACAAAGGATGGTATATCCTCGGTGAAGAAGTTAAGACGTTCGAAGAAGAATTTGCTAAATATATAGGAGTTTCTTATGGAGTAGGTGTTGGGAGTGGAACTGAAGCATTACATATTGCACTGACGGCATGTGGCGTAACATCAGGGGACGAGGTAATTACAGTATCACATACAGCTGTTGCAACCGTCGCAGCGATAGATTTAGCAGGGGCGAGGCCTGTTTTGGTAGATATCGAGCCAGATTTTTATACAATAGAACCCGATAATTTAGAGAAAGCCATAACACCAAAAACCAAAGCAATTATTCCAGTGCATCTTTATGGTCAGCCTTCAAATCTTGAACCTATTTTAGAGGTTGCTCGAAAATATAATCTAAGAATCATTGAGGACTGTGCTCAGGCACACGGAGCGATGTACAAAGGCAAACGTGTTGGTTCATTAGGCGATATATCTTGTTTTAGTTTCTATCCTACAAAAAATTTAGGTGCAATCGGAGATGGCGGAATGATTGTGACAAATAATTCAGAGTTAGCTCAAAAAGCAAAATTATTGCGTGAATATGGTTGGGCTGAACGATATATAAGTCACATCTCTGGTTGGAACTCCCGATTAGATGAAATTCAGGCGGCTATGTTGCGCGTTAAGTTACGCCATCTGGATGAAGATAATTTAAAACGAATACATTTAGCAAAATTATATGAAAATGAATTAGCTAACACTAATCTGATTTTGCCTAAACACAGAAAGAATACAACACATGTATATCATCTGTATGTGGTTCGTTCGAAATACCGTGATGAACTACAGGCATTTTTGAGAAATAAAGGAATAGTAGCGCTAATTCATTATCCAGTCCCTATACATCTCCAGCCAGCATATGAAGGAAGAATATCGTGTGATAATACCTTATCAGAAACTGAGACTGCATCTAAAGAGATACTTTCGTTACCTATGTACCCTGAATTAACTGACTCAGATGTTATGACCGTTGCTGATGCAATAAGAGAATTTAATAACAAAGGGTTTTAATAATATGATTAAAGGAGTAGTTTTAAAAAATTTGATTACACATGCAGACGAAAGAGGATTTTTCCGTGAGATTATCCGTGTTACTGATGATTTTTTTGCTGAAGGATTCGGGCAATGGAGCGTTTCACAGATGTATACAGGTGTTATCAAGGCATGGCATATTCATAAGAAACAAACCGATTGGTTGTATGTTTCAAATGGATTAATTAAAGTAGCGTTATATGACACACGAAAAGCGTCTTCTACTTATAAGGAAACGATGGAATTACTAATGGGCGATAATCAGCAACAGCAGGTATTGCGTATCCCACCAGGTGTAGCACATGGATGTAAATGTATAAGTGGACCGGCACATCTTTTTTATATTACTTCAAATGTATATGACCCACAAGATGAGGGACGATTATCCTATGATGATCCAGATATTGGTTATGACTGGTTGAAAGGCCCACTAATAAAATGATATCTAAGATTAAAAATTTTATTAAGAACATTATTTTTTACAAGTTCTATACCAATTTAAGAAAATATACGTGGAAAGGAGTTTATTTAAATTGGAGTGATTTACCATTGGATGTAAGAGGGTTCGATAGTAATAGATTTGTAAACGATACATTTATAATGACAAAGAACAGGCTATCAAAAAAATATAGCAAAATACCGGCCGAGATAAAAGACGAAAATGCTTTATTGCCGTTGTTAGCAGCAATAATGTGTCATAAGCAGCTAAAGGTTAGAATATTGGACTTTGGAGGAGGGATGGGTATCTCTTACATTCATATAAGAGATGCTATCCCAAATGGCAGTTTTTTGGATTATCATATCATTGAGCAAGAAAAAATGTGTATGGGTGGAGCAAGTCTCTTCTGTAACGATGACCACATTCACTTCCATACCGTTTTACCAGTGGACCTTTCTGATATCGATATTGTTTATATTAATAGCGCGCTGCAATATATCAATGACTACTTAAGCTTGCTAAAAAAACTGTGTGCTTATAAACCAACGTACTTTCTTTTTGTCAGACTCTCAGCAGGAGATGTACCGACGTATATTACTGTTCAGGAAAATGTACCGGATGTGAGGATTCCCTACTATTTCTTCAATGTAGATGAGATTGTTTCAATAATGGGTGAATGTGGTTATCAGCTCATTTTCAAAGGAGCTTTGGGCAAAAAATACAGTATGGATAACTTACCTCCTGAAAATCGTTTGGAATACCAGTCTAATCTATTGTTTGCCAAAAAATTCGCTGAATAAAATAAATATGAAAGAAAAATTAGAGAAAGTAAAATGTCCTAAATGTGGCACTGACGACAGTACTATAATTTTTAGAGGTAGAGATTATCTTTACCAAGTTAAAGGTGAGTACTTTGTTTCAGAATGCAGATTTTGTGGTCTTTGGTTTCAAAATCCACGTCCTGTTGCTGATGAACTTATCAATTTATATCCAACATATTATTCTCCCCATGCTAGTACCGCTACATGCAAAAATCAACCAGGCATACTATACAAAGGATGTACATATAATTTAAGATATCATATTAAATATATTAAAAATCAATTATGGAAGAATGGAATAGCATTGGTACCTCAATACGTACCAAATGGAAAACTTCTTGAAATTGGATGTGCGAGCGGAGATCGTTTGATTTCATTGAGATCCCTTGGATGGCAACATTTGTATGGCATCGAATTAGTGCCTGCAGCAGTGGAAAAAGCAAGAGTTGAAGGTTTTTCAGTAGATTGTGGGCCAGTAGAGGAAGTATTGCATAATTATCCTGACAAATATTTTGATGTTATAATTTCCAGCATGGTTCTTGAACATTTATACAATCCATTTAAGGTAGTTCAAATTATTGCATCGAAGCTAAAACCAGGCGGTCAATTTCTATTTTCAACAATAAGTCGGGATTCATTAGATGCCAAAATATATGGGGCATACTGGGCAGGTTTTGATTTTCCAAGGCACATGGTTCATTTTAGAAACAAAGATATTTTAGATATGATTAAGGATTATTTTACAAAAATTAAAATATATCATCAGGCTGCACCTATAGATTTTATAAGAAGTTCTAAATGGCGACGGGATGATAGATGTTGTACCGTGGTCGATAAGATAGTACTTACAATTGGTGAAAGCCGTCTAATATATATAGCTATGATGTTATCTTGGTTAGGATTTACTTGCAGAGTATCAGTTCACTGTCAGAGAAAGTAAGAGTAAGAATGCAAAATAATCATATTAACAAGCTACCGCCAAAGGTAATATTATGGGGAGGAACAGGTCAGGCAAAGGTTGTTCGTCCCATAATTGAATATTATGGATCAAAGGTTGTTGCTGTCTTTGACGATACTCCAAATCTTAAATCTCCTTTTCCAGATGTTGAAATATATTGCGGTTATGAGCAGTTCAAAAAGTGGATTGCATCTCAGAATCGAGAAGAAATTGGGTTCTGTGTGGCTATTGGGAATCCTCACGGTAGAGTAAGATTAAAACTTCATGATTTATTAATAAAAGAAGGATTATCTTCAATAACTATTGCACATCCTACAGCTTGGATTTCAGATAATGCAATAATAGGTTCTGGCTCACAAATCTTGGCAGGTGCTATTATAGGAGCAGAGGCGAAAGTAGGGCGAGAGTGCATAATAAACACTAAAGCAAGTATAGATCATGAAGACGTTTTAGAGGATGGTGTTGAATTAGCTCCAGGAGTAACTCTTTGCGGCTGCATACATGCAGGTATAAATGCTTGGATATGTGCAGGAGCAACTGTTCTTCCTCGGATTAAAATAGGGAATGATGCGATTATCGGTGCAGGGGCAGTTGTTACTAAAGATGTCCCAGATGGGGTTACCATGGTTGGCATCCCTGCTAAACCATTAGTGAAAAATAAGAAGGTTTAAAAACTAATGATGAAACATACATGTCATTGATTACTGTGATTAACCGAATTAAAAAAGATAGATGGGTTTCTTAAAAGATGAAGATTGTTTTTCTTGGAACAAATGGATGGTATGATACAGCCACTGGAAATACTATTTGTATTTTTGCTGAGACGGATGATTATATCATTATCCTAGATGCTGGAAATGGATTATATAAATTGAATAAATATAGTGGTATTAAAAAACCAGCTTATATCTTCTTGAGCCATTTTCATTTAGATCATCTTATTGGTTTCCATATTTTAAATAAATTTAAATTTTTTAAAGGACTTACTATATGTGGTCCCACAGGCACTAAGCGTATATTGAATAATATTATCAATGCTCCATTTACAATATCTTTAGATAAATTAGAATTTGAAACTTCCATCTTTGAGCTTCCACATGATGAAAGATATTTACCTTTCAAAGTAGTAAGTATGCCTCTTTTACATTCTTCTCTCACATTGGGATTTAGATTTGAAATTGATGGTAAGATACTAAGCTATTGTCCCGATACTGGTTTTTGTAAAAATGCTGTTATTTTGGCAAAAAATTCTGATTTGCTTATTGCGGACTGTGCTTTTAAGAGCGGACAGGAAGACAAAAATTGGCCTCATCTTAATCCAGAGACTGCTGCAAAAATTGCAAAAGAATCAAATTCAAAAATGTTGGCGCTAGTTCATTTCGATGCTGAAATATACAGCATTTTGGAAGATCGATATAAAGCAGAGGATGGTGCAAAGAAGTTTTTTGCTAAAACAGTCGCCACTTTTGATCAAATGGAGATAGAAATTTAAATAACTTTGAAAGCATATGAACTATCATTACTTAAATAAAACTAACTAAATAATCAGAAGGAGTTAAGATGAAACAAATCTTTATGGCAGGTCCATGGATTACAGAACACGAGATAAAAGTAGTTGAAGATGCTATGCGCAACGGTTGGTATGAAAATGCCTATTATTATGTGGAGACCTTTCAAAAGGAATTCGCCAAATATCACAACCGAAAATATGGTATAATGACACCTAATTGCACAACAGCAATACATTTACTTCTTACGGCAATGGGTATTAAAGATGGAGATGAAGTGATTGTTCCTGAGTGTACTTGGATTGCTACTGCAGCTCCAATAACTTACTTAAGAGCCACTCCGGTATTTTGTGATATTGAACCTGATAGCTGGTGTCTGGATCCGAAGTCTGTTGAGAAAAGTATCACTTCAAAAACAAAAGCAATTATTGTTGTTGACCTCTATGGCAATATGCCTTTAATGGATGAGTTAATTGACATTTCCAAAAAATATAATATTCCCTTGGTTGAAGATTCGGCTGAAGCTCTAGGGTCAAGCTATAAAGGAGTTAAGGCAGGCAAATTTGGCATAGGTTCGGTATTTAGTTTTCACCGAACTAAAACTATTACGACCGGAGAAGGTGGGATGTTACTTCTTGATGATGATAAGCTATATGAAAGATGTATGTTCCTGAGAGATCACGGAAGGGTGAAAGGAATCCCATATTATAATTCCGAAGTTACTTATAAATATATGCCATTTAATGTACAGGCAGCACTTGGATATGCACAATTTCAAAGATTGGATGAACTGGTTGCAAAAAAGAGAGAAATATTCAAGATGTATAAGGAGAGATTAAGTGATATAGAGGACCTGCAGTTCAATGCGGAACCAGAATATGTTTTCAATAGTGTTTGGGCAACAGGTTTGGTTTTTGGAAAATCGCATCATATGACGAAAAAAAATGCTATGAAACAAAATGAAGAAATGGGTCTACCTACCCGTCCATTTTTTTATCCATTGTCATCATTACCTGCATATCCAGGTTGCGAAGAAAAATATAAGAATAAAAATCTTATTGCATATGATATTTCTTCAAGAGGAATAAATTTACCCTGTGCACTTAATTTAACTGATGACCAAATAGATGCAATTTGCAATGGAATAAGAAAAATTCTCAGCCGTTAAAATGTTTATATAGAGGTTTTATTATGGAAGCTTCGTCAAAAATCAATCTCCCTGATTTGGATGGGCAAAGAGTCCTTATCACTGGCGGTTTAGGTTTCATAGGAAGCAATTTGGCTCACAAATGTCTTGAGTTAGGTGCTGAAGTAACCGTGTATGATTGTCTGGATCCACGTTCCGGTGGTAATATGCACAATGTACACGATATAAAAAATTCTATGAACATTATCCTTAACGACATTAGAAATTTTGAAGGAATCTGTGCCTGCATAATCAATAAAGATGTGCTTTTTAACTGTGCCGCTTATACCTCGCATCCCAACTCTATGAAAGAACCATTAATCGATATAGATGTAAATTGTAAAGGTGTTATTAATTTGCTGGAAGCTGCTCGCCGTTTTAACCCAGAGATTAAGATTGTTCATATTGGAACAAGCACCCAGATAGGCAAGATGCAATATAGTCCAATTGATGAGTTCCACCCAGAGTTCCCTGTAGAAATATATTCTGCTAATAAGAGCGCATCTGAAAAGTATGTCTTGATTTATGGCAGCGCGTATCACATGAAAACTACTGTAGTTAGATTAGCGAATAATTATGGACCGAGATCAAATATTAAGAGCCCGGATTTTGGTTTCATGAATTTTTTCATTGGCCTTGCTCTTCAGGATAAAGACATTACTGTTTTTGGGAAAGGTTCGCAAATGAGGAATATAGCTTATGTTGAAGATAGCGTTAATGCACTAATACTTGCGTCTCAGAGTGAAAAAAGTAATGGAGAGGTCTTCTTTGCAGTATCAGATACACAGACTAACGTGGCTGAAATAGCACAAAAAATAGTACAGGTTGTTGGGAAAGGAAGAGTTCGATATATTGATTGGCCCAAAGAAAGGGAAGCGATTGAAATAGGGGATGCTGTTATAAGTAATGAAAAGGCAAAGAAATTTATAAATTGGATACCACAATACGAACTTGTTAAAGGATTATTTGAAACAAAAAACTATTTTAATTCATGTTTAGATAAATATATATAATAAAATATGACGAAAAAACTGCTAATAGTGCTTGAAGCTGGAGATATGTACGCGAGTGGGTATGTACGTGGTTTAATATATCGGGATTTATTTTTAAAAAATGGGTTTGATATCAAATATATCTCAAGACTTTCGGTTCCATTGCTACGTTTAGAAACTAAAATAAGAAAAGAACTTCCACCAGCATTTGCATTATTCGCTACAGCATTACAAGAGCTTGTTTCATATTTTAGAGAAGTTTATATTATAAATCTTGCTAAGAAATATGATATTGTGTACATGACTAAAGTCGCTAAATCGAGATTTGTGAAAAATCTTAGAAAAAAAACCGAGGCTTATTTAGTTTATGATTTTGGCGATGCTATATGGTTAGATAAAAAAATTGATTTTAAGGGCCTAATAACTAATGTAGACTCTGTTACTACGGACAACACATATACAGCCGAATATGTTACGATATTTAACAAAAATTGTACAGTAATTCCAGATCTACCACAGATTGAGGAGTTTGATAAAGCCCGATCCATTATTAAATCTAAAGATAAAAATAAAATAGTTCTGGGTTGGGTTGGCTCGCCTAGTTCATTTTATAATTTTTATCAAATATATAAACCTTTAGAAAATTTATTTTCTAAATATTCCAATTTACATCTACGGCTCGTTGGAGTCGGACATAATCCAAATCTTCCTCCGTTTAATAATGTAAGATATTCGATTCTCCCTTACTATAATCAGTCTGAAATGATACGTGAAATTATGGCTATGGATATCGGTCTTTTTCCTCTTTGTGATGATGAAGCAGCTCTTGTTCGTGGCATTCTTAAAGCTACTGTTTATATGAGTGGCGGGGCGGTTGTTGTTAGCTCTCCAATAGGGCAATGCAAAGATTTTATACAGGATGGAGTTAATGGTATACTTGCTAATTCATCTGAAGAATGGGAGCATAAATTGGAGATACTAATTAACAATCCAGATCTTAGAGAAAAAATTGCACAGGTTGGACTTGAATTTGTAAGGCGTGAATTTACCCTAGAAAAAAGCTTTTTGAAACTACTCAAGGTATTGCATGGATAAAAATCTATTATAATGGCAGGAGGCTAAAATGAAAAAAATTTTAATTACAGGAGCATTAGGTCATATAGGTTCAAAGTTAATTCATGAGATTAAACCAAATGATTTTGGTGGAGTTATCCTTTTTGATAATCTTTCAACCCAACGATACTGCTCGTTATTTAATTTACCTGATAATGTTCCCTTTCAATTCATTGAAGGTGATGTCTTACAAGAGAATCTTGAAAAGTATTTTGAAGGCGTTGACATAGTTATACATTTAGCTGCGATTACAAATGCTGCTGGAAGTTTTGAGATTCAGGACCAGGTAGAAAAGGTTAATTATGAAGGAACTAAAAAAGTGGCAGAGGCTTGCCAAAAGTTTGGATGCAAATTAATATTTCTATCATCGACCAGTGTTTACGGGACGCAGGATGTTTTAGTGGATGAAGATTGTTCAAAGGAAGAACTAAAGCCGCAAAGCCCTTATGCAGAGAGCAAACTAAAATCTGAAGAACTTTTAAAGAAAATGAGTACTGAAACTGGATTGAAATATGTAGTTTTCAGATTCGGAACAATATTTGGCACTTCAATAGGCATGAGGTTTCATACAGCAGTTAATAAATTTGTTTGGCAGGCGTGCATGGGCATACCATTGACTGTTTGGAGTACAGCACTGAATCAAAAGAGACCTTATCTTGATATAGCTGATGCTACAAGAGCCCTGAGATTTGTAATAGGAAAAAACATTTTTGATAATAATATCTATAATGTCCTTACTACAAATGCTACGGTTAGTGAGATTGTTGAAATAATACGTTCTGATATTCCAGATGTTTCTGTTAAACTTGTAGATGAACGGATTATGAACCAACTGTCTTATGAAGTATCATGTGAAAAATTTAAAAAACTTGGCTTCAAGTTTGGAGGGGATTTAAGAAAAGGAATTAAAGATACAATTAGATTACTAAAAAATTGTAGAACTACATAGTAATCTCTTGTTACTATGTAGTTCATCAAAGCTTCTTTTAATTCAACTCATGGAATTGGATGAATTTTAATGCTATCAACAGACGTGAGGATTGGTGTTATATCACCGATCCCACCAAGTTGGCTCAGGTTCTGCATATTTTCGAATATAAACCAAATCGACATCTTCTTGGTAGCCTGCCCCATTAGTATTAGAATAAGGTGCATAGAGATACATAAGATAGTTTGTAAAAAACCAGTTCTCAGCATATTCTAAAGTTTCCACCTCATTTGGTTTCTGAAGATAAAAACGTGTTACATAGGGAGCTATTGGTGAGACTGTAATCCTACTTCGGATAATGGTAGTAGAATCATATCCAGACCAAAACGAACCATTAAAAACTAAATTTGTAATCTCCGTGTCCTTTGTGCGTTGGAAATATTTATCATCTTTATATCTGCTTTCGAAAGAGTATAATTCCTGACCTGATCTAAAGTGTGGATAAGAAGTACCATCAAGATACTTCTCTTTTCCCAAGAAAGGATATCGTATTCTACCGTTATACGCAACAGTAGTAGATCTTCCTCTTGCGTCAAAATTATTTTTCATCACAAGATATCCTTGATTCCATGGCGACACGATACTCGCTTTAGAGTTTGCAATGTTGACTGTTCCGTATTTATCCCATTTATTTAAATCTAAGCTATTAAAATCATCAAAAAATTCAAAAGTTCTCTCCCCATCACTTTTACTCGTCGCCGGGTTATTCCCATAGTACAGATAAACATCTGCCGCCCCCGGGCTCTCCGGTATCGAATCAACCTCAACCCACACCTCCGCACCGACCCCGGACTCATACGACTCCACCCAGTAGTCCAGCAAAGTAACCCCGTCCGATCCTGTGAACCTTATATCCCCGAAATCATCCCGCACATTACTTCCAAGATACACCGTACCCGGCGCATCTGTTCCGGAGCCTTTTCTGACCGTAAGCTTCAGCTGATAATTTGTTTGCGCCCCTGCCGTAGTTCCCATGATGCTCAATTTCTTGCTGAAGCCCCATCCGGGAAGCCCGATCACATCGACTGTTGCGTTCGCATAATTATCGTTCTCATCAAGTTCCGGGATCTTTTTCCCGGGGTCAACTATTACCGATATATTATATGAACCGTAGTTTTCAGCCGTCCACTTTGTTTCCAGAGTTATAGTCTCCCCTGCATTCAATACCGGTATTACGGAGGTATTGAAGACGCTGCTATCTTTAAGGAACTGCACTTCTATGTTTCGAGTGGCTCCGTGCCCGGCGTTATTAACATCCGCTTTTACTGTGAAATTTTTCGTTGCACCATCACGGACAGCCAGAATATTCGAGGGACGCAGGTCCGGCAGGACTTTTTGCACAGCCTCGTACACATCAATTCTTCCCGCCCCGTATTCATTATCCTTGCCCGGAGTCCCAAGCTCAACAGCGCTCTCTTCAAGCGCCTGCTGTACCTCGTCCGGGGTTAGATACGGATTTGCGCTCAGCACAAGGGCAGCAGCGCCCGCGACATGAGGCGCGGATGCCGATGTGCCGCCGAAAATACCATGAGAAGTGGAGACGAATGTGGGAGCGACGACATCGGGTTTGACGAGAGTGTTGCCGGCGGCATCAAATACAGGTCCCTGACCGCTGAAGTATGCAAGATCACCATAATAAAACTTATTTTTTATATCGGTTGCAAGAATCATATATCTCACTATAGATTCTTTGTTGGTTTTAAAGTCCCCGTATATTGCAGTAAGATAAGCGGCAGTATTAACGTACGGCTCGGTTATATTAGGAAGTGCGGCTCCTACAGTGAACGAATATCTGCTTGTAG
Source organism: Candidatus Methanoperedens nitratireducens (assembly GCF_900196725.1). Classification (GTDB taxonomy): domain Archaea; phylum Halobacteriota; class Methanosarcinia; order Methanosarcinales; family Methanoperedenaceae; genus Methanoperedens; species Methanoperedens nitroreducens_A. The sequence goes on from NZ_FZMP01000250.1 coordinate 29,853, forward strand.
CCGGAGCTATTACGCTGGATTCCTTAACATAGTGATCAAGCCACTGGTTCTGCTTATCAAGTATTTCTGAATACGAAAATCCAGATATGGGAGAAGGAAGTACAAAAACCTGGAAAGGTGTTCCTATTACGTCAGAAGAGCTGTATTTACTTGAATTAGTAACAAAAATTCTGACATCGCCTGATCCATCAACCGGGACTGCTATACCTTTTACCCCTCTGGAGTACCGCTCCTGGATGCTGTTTAAGAGTAGGGGTTCGGTATCGTTAATTCCAAGTTTAATATCCAGTTTATCGGCATCAGCAGGGTTCAAATGAAGATACGCTGTGACATTAGTATCTAGCTTAGAAGACCATATGGCATTTAATGTCTCATCGCGCCCCATGATGAAACTTGCGAATTCATGCCAGCCATTGTTGTTTTTATCCTGGTATTTTCCTTTGTAGTGGAGCCGCGCGTAATTGCCCGCTGCATTGATATAAAGAACGCCGTTTGTTCTCGCCAGTGTAATATTTTTAGAGATCGGGTCTGTCCCATCCAGGTCAAAATAAGGTGCAGATTGTGATACCGAGATTATATCCACTCCATTGGCTGTTGCATTTTCTATTTCACTATTCCAGTCTTCTCTGTAACCGGTCACATTAGCATCGGGAGCGATTGTTTGAATGACATCCATGATTTTGGCTTCATGAAGAGTAGGGGAACCATCAATCACAGCTACTTTTACTTTCGAGCCATCAGGCTTCAAACCTGTGAATCCAAGGCTCCTTACTTTGTCACCGCCTATAATAGCATCCCCTTCAGTAGTTGATTCCTGATATGGTGATGCAACAACATAAACACGTGTTATAAAATCCAGTTCTCCTGCTTCACGGATTTTAGAAACGGGTAAAGACGCTTCGATGAGGATTTCACCGCCGATGTCGGTCGCATTAAAAATACCTAAAACATCTATGCCCGTCGCTCTTAACGTGCTTAAATATGTTTCATTATCTTCCGGAACCGGTATTCTTACCCGGACGCTATCGTTTTCAACGATATTGTGAGGGTTCCTCGAAATGAAAGCAACCGCCGCATCCATACCCTGGGTTTCGTACAGATATGCAGTATAATTCAGCCCCGTGCCAAGCTTATCATTCTCGAACGGGTTTGGCGGGGGAAGCGGCATTGTCAGCTCTTTATTCGTGTTCTCCACATACGCAACTATATCGGCATTTCCGGTGTAACCGAGCGCATCTGTAGCAGAAACGCTTATCTGGTTACCGTTTTCGATAAGTGTTACATTCTGGTAAAAGCTGCCGTTGATAACAGGTGTATCAAAGATTTCATTATTTACTTTTATCGTTGCATTTGTAACGTTCCCTTTAATAGTTCCGACGACCGCTGTTTTAAATTCAACCGGCGTTCCATCAAGAGGGACATTAACAGGATGATAGGCATTTTTTATCGGAAATTCAATTTCAACAACAGGCGCTGCATGAATGTAAAGGGTTATTGAACCGCCCGGATTGCTGTTGAGATTCACATGCAGATTGTTTTGAGATTTCAGTTTTATCGATTTATTGATAGAATTGATATTTTGATTGAATTCATTCTGGCTGACAATCGTTTCTCCGTTAAGTGTGATCGTTGCGCTGCTTATTTTATAGCCTCCATCCCTGCCGTTATCCAGATGGAGTACAAAATCGCCTTCAGTAGATGAAAAATCATCTACAAAAATGTCCGGTGAACCTGTTGTTCTCTCATAAACAGCCGGACCAAAAACAAAGTCATCATCTGCAGATGAGATATTTACACCGCTTATAATTATTATTAATAAAATTATATATTTTTCATAATTCATTTTTACCACTTTTCCACTAATACCTTTTCGCACCGTTCTCGATTTAGGTAGAAGGTCGCTAAGCGCAGCGCAAAGATAATGCGCATACCATGTCACTTTCTACCCTTCTGGCACCCCTCAAGTGCAAAAGGACTATATAAGATTTTTGTAACTAAATATAAAATAATTTCTATTATTGCATTAAAAACCAAAGTGTAGCGATGGCATCAAGCAAGCGTTGCCATACCGACACAAAAACCAATCGAAACAACATCATGAAACTATTTATATCTTCCCAAAAATTTCGGTATATTTTTCAACTATCTTCCCCAGGTCATGCTCCTTCTTGACATACTGCCGCCCGTTCATCCCCATCTCCTCCCTCAACCCTTTATCTTTAAGTAAAGTCTTAACATCGATTATCATCTGCTCAAACGTCCCTGAATGGAACCCCAGTTTATGTTTGCAGATGATTTCATCCGGATCAACGTTCAGGCTGACCACAGGCGTGTATCCGGCCCACGCCTGCAAAAAAGTATTTGAAAAACCCTCGACGTTTGAGGTATTAACCAGGATAGATGCGCTATTAAAATAATTGTTTATCTCAGGATACGGGACAAAACCCGTGAACTCAAGATTTGGTATTTTCCCTGCCTCTCTTTTTATCCCATCATAAAACCGCCTGTTGCTGCCAGAGCCCCCGACCATCCTGAACTTCGCATCCGGGATAGACCTTGCAAGCTCAAGGAACAGGTCAGGCTGCTTCCATTCGGGCTTTATTGTCCCTACCCAGAGAACAACCGGGGGATCAAGCTTTTTCTTTTCCAGGTATTCGTTCGCAAGGCAGGGGTTTTTTATAATTGTGCTGTCAAGACCGTATTTTTTTTCCAGCAGATCATGCTGGTATTCGCTCTGCACAATTACTCGCTTGGCTCTTTTTACGCCAAAATTATAAAGGATCCTTTCATAGAACTTTGCTCTTTCATCAAATGTTCCATCTACTTCGATGTCGCTTGACATCCCATATACGAATTTTTTCTTTTTCATGGCGCAGAAAAAAGCGATAATACCTGTCTCCGCGGTTGCAGCCCTTTGATAATAAATATCCGCACCCACCCTTCCTAAAACTCTCCAGAAATGATAAACCCTTAAAGGAAAATCCGTGACCTTTGTATAGCGATTAATCGGAGACTTGAAGATCTTTATCCCGTTTTGGACCTCCATGTTCTCCTGTCCATAGTCATCTACTACGAAAGATATATCAAACCCTTTTTTTGCAAGTTCTTTTGCCAGGAGCACCTGGTGAAGCTCTGCACCGCCCGCAGTCCCGGTATTTTTATTCGAAAGGTACGAATATGCGCCGGGTGAAAAAAAGCATATTTTGCGACTCAATATACGTTCCACCTCATGCTGTTAATTTCAAGACTTATTTCCGTCAGGTTTAGCACCTCTCCCCACGATCATTCCGGGTGAGAATACCTGGATATCCGTAAGTCCGGCTTCCATAAACCATCTTTTCAGGGTTTTCATCGTCTGGGGACTGTCATACCTGGGCGAGAGCATATCAAAAGTATCAAGAATGGCCCAGTCCATGAGGTCTTCGTCTTTCACTGGCAGCACATTCTTGTAATTTATTATCGGGATTAAGGAACTCAGGGAATTGCCAAAAGCCGGGATTTTTTTCAGGGCACTGCTGGCCGGAAGCAGCACCGGGACAACTTTTGTGAGGAGAATATACAATTTAGTGCTATCGACCTGTTTCGTGAAGATACGCAGAAAATATTTTGACTGGAAATAATTCCTGACGCTTTTCTTATAAATGTCCACAACTATCTCCCCTCCTGGCTTCAGGTATGGCACCAGACTTGAAAATGCCTTTTTGACATCAGGCGTATGCTGCAAAACCCCAAAACAAAAGATTTTATCAAAATATCCTTTCTGGAAAGGAAGTTCATAGATGCTTGCCTGAAAGATATGAAGGTTTTTTGCCGTTCCGTTGTTAGCGAGGCAGGCATCAACCGCAGTACTGAGATCAAACGAATATACTTCTGCGCCGGTCTCTATCGCTATCTGGGTAAATCTTCCGGCCCCGCATCCCACTTCCAGTATTTTCTGGTTTTTTAAATCCTTGTCCCACTTCGTCTGGGAATAAAAGCGGTCTCTTGAAATATTTGTGCCGTTGAATTTATCTATTTGTGTTCTGGAGTGCTTATTCCACTCAAGTCCGAAAGAGGCAGCGTAGTTATCTTCTTTTACAAATCTCGGGATATAGTCCCTGACAGGATAATTACCCGGGCAATTTTTACAGGTCAGCACGCCTGCTTCGATCTCATTGTTCTTCGCCTCTGTCACCCTGCATTCAAGCTTACCCTGGCAGGCGGGACAATATAAATCGTTAATTATACTCTCTTTCATATTTTATTTGTTTGTAATATATCATTCTACATGGATAAAACATTATGTATCATGGAAAAACTGTTCATACCACAGTTCAAGGGCGAACAGGTTCCAGACGATCGCTGTGTTGCGATACCATTCATTTTTACGGGAGTTCTCTATCAACATCCTGATTTTTTCTTTCTCAAACAACCTTTTTATCAGCTCCCCTTCATCTATTTTCTGCTCAACCAGTTCCCTCATTTCATTCTTTACCCAGTGGATATAGGGTACACTGAAACCTGTTTTCTTTCTTTTTATGATCTCTTCAGGAACCAGATCTTTGACAGCCATCTTCAATATATGTTTTCCATCCCCGTTCTTGATCTTAAATTTTGGAGGGATCCTGAAACTGAACTCAACAATGTCTTTATCCATCAGCGGCAGCCTCTCTTCAACGGCATTTGCCATTGTGGCTTTATCCGCTTTCATAAGGTACTTCTCAGGCAGCAGGTTTTTGCAGTCAAGAGCCAGCATCTTATTCAGGGGCTGCTTCATGTCCGAAGGTATCACGATCTGATTTTCATCGAAGCTCAGATGCCCTGAAGTGAACAGTTTCAGTTCTTCATCGCCAAATGCGGATTTTGTCATGTCCAGCGACGCATGGTACATATCCTTCTGTGAGAGAAAATTCAGTACATAATATGGGTAAATTTTTTTAAAGAAATATTCTTTTTTCAACGAATATGAAACGATGTTTTTTAACGGGGTTCTGAAGATATGCGGCAGGCTGAACCAGTAATGGGTCTGCAAGCCTTTCTTATAATGATCGTATCCCCCGAACAGTTCATCCCCGGCTTCACCTGCAACTACCACTTTGACATATTTTCTTGCTTCTTTTGCAAGGAAATAATTCGCGATTATGGCTGCATCGCCAATCGGTTCGTCATAATGCCATGCTATCTTTTCCAGTTCCCGAACTACATCGCTGTGGCCTATCTCAATCTCATGGTGTGCAGTGCCGATATGTTCCGCCGCCGTTTTTGCAAAATCAAGCTCCGAGAAATACCCTTCAAAACCCATTGAAAACGTATGCAGGTCATAATTAATCTTTGGCTTTGTGAGCGCGACCACACTTGTAGAATCAATCCCGCCGGATAGAAATGCGCCTACTGGAGTATCGGCTATTGTCCTGAGCTGCGCCGATTCTTCAAGCAGCGCCCGAAGCTTCCGAACGAAAAATTCCTCAGGCGCATTTACAATGTCTTCTTTGATCTCAAAATATTTATCTATTGTTACAGTTCTGCTGCTGATATCAAAGGTAAGTATCTCCCCCCCGAGCACTTTCCTGATGCCAAGGAACATGGTATTTCTTCCGATGGTATATTGGTGTGTCAGATATGCGCACAGCCCTTGCATATCGATTTCTCTTTTAATCCCGGCTTCAAGGATAGCTTTGATCTCAGAGGCGAAAATGAACCAGTTCCCGTCCCAGTAATAATACAGGGGCTTCTTACCGATAGGGTCTCTTGCGAGTATCAATTTTTTCTTTACGGAATCGTATATAGCGAATGCGAACATTCCCCTGAGCTTTTTAACAAAATCCACTCCGAAGTCCTCATATGCGTGGATAAGAACTTCGGTATCGGTGTTTGAATAAAAATCATGTCGTCCCTTTAAGTTTTTCCTCAGATCCATGAAATTATATGTCTCGCCGTTGTACGTGATCCGGACAGTCCCGTTTTCGTTGCCCATCGGCTGTTTCCCTTTATCGGATGTATCGATGATGCTGAGCCTTGTATGACCGAACGAGATGTTACCGTCGGTATAGAATCCGCTGGCGTCAGGACCGCGATGCGACAGGCTTTTGACCATCCGTTTAATTACATTTTCATCTTCAAGCCCGTAGAATCCGCATATCCCGCACATGCTTTACTTCTCCCCGAGGCTATCTATCGCTTTTATCATGCCTTCATACAGCGATTCAGGGCTAAGCCCGTTGCAGAATATGCCTCTATTTCCGATCATCTCTTCAAGCGCCCCTACTTTGAATGCGACAACCGGTTTCTTGTACTTGAGCGCATCGTCCACAGTTGCAGGATGCGCCTCGGGAACCACGGTCGGGGCGACGATGATATCTGCAACCTTATACACGCTTCCCAGCCTGTCTTTTTCTACCCAGCCGAGGTATTCCACGCCATGCATATCTCTTTTTAAATCTCCCGTACCTGCTACCCACAGTGCTGCATCCTGCCTTTTTTGCATTACCATTTTAAAAGACTCAAGAAGCATGTCAAATCCTTTCTCAACAGTGAGCCGCCCTATATAAGCCAGGATAATTTTATCTTTTTTGAGTTTGACCAGTTCTCCCGTGTAGAGCGGGTCTTCGAATATATCGGACGTGGGAGGTATCAATATCATCTTTTCAGGAAGTATCCCCCATCCTTCAAGCAGATTCCTGTGATAACTGCTCTGGACTATAACCGTGCAGTACCTGTTCCACAGGAACCTTTTAAATTTTAATATAATTATCGAATATAATCCAGCTACCGGTCTCAAAAAAGGGTTTTTAATGCCCAGGCATTCTGCGCACTCTCTTAATCTCTGCGCATCGCTGCAGGACTGGCTCTTTGCGTAAAGATTCGGGCATAACCAGTCGTTGCGGACAATGATCCTTGTTCTGAACAGCACAGATGCCACAAGCGGCGCAACCGATCCCTGGAGCAGCGAGGCATATTCCACACAGGACGGCTTTTCACGGATCAGGATCCGCATCACATTAACAAATATCAGGGGATTAAAAAACTCAAGAAAAGGGAATATTAATCTCCTGACTTTACTTTTGGAGTACGGGATGTACGTGCCAACCCTGTAAATACCATCCTTATGAGGCGACCTGCCATACAGGGAAAATGAGATGACAAATGTATCCACGCCATTTTTTATAAGCTGGTTATAAAGCTGCTCGTGCACCTCTGTAACACCCCCCCTGAACGCTTCGGTATTTTCAGGGTACGGCGGGAAGTTAGTGATCATAATGCAGACCTTTTTCTGGTTTTTTAACAGCTCAAATAGAGAAGATACGCTTTTCATAACCTGCGAGCGATAATGCATAGATTTTCACCGTACTTTTCAGAGTATTTCGTCCCCAGAGAGAACAATACCAGAGATGGGATTTTTATGAAAATGTCCTGAAAGAGCCTGGGAATATATTTCAGATACGGAGTATCCCATAATCCATCGTAGAACACGCTCAGTACCTCAAAATTATTCTCCCGGAGCATGGAGAGCCAGCCTTCATTTGAAAGCAGCGATTTATGAGTTGTATCTTTATAGCCGAACCACTCTTCTTTTTTCCAGTTAGCCCCTAAAGAGGATATATTCGGAATCCTTATCACGAGCATTCCTCCGGACTTGAGAACACGCCTGCACTCCTGCACGGCAGCTTCCGGGTCATCAAGATGTTCCAGGACATCAAAGCATGTGACGACGTCAAAAAATTCGTTCCCATGATCTATGTGTGCGATACTGCCGGTAGAGAGTTTTGTTTTTTTTGTCCTCCGGTATGCCTCGCTTATGCAGTAGTCTGAAACATCCATTCCATACGCTTCGTAATATTTTTCAGCATATTGCAGGAAATAACCTTCACCGCAGCCAATATCAAGCAGCCTTCCGCCGCCCTTGTATTCCCGGATTATCTTTACCCATCTTCCCCAGAGCGGACGCATTGTTTTTAGAAGGAGGCCTATATTGCTGCGCGTTTTCTTAAAATAGTCCCCATCGTATTCATGTGATGACATCAATTAACTCCTGGTACCGGGACGCGATGTATTTCCAGTCAAATTCTTTTTCCACTCTCGCCCTTGCCCTTGCCCCCAATTCCCTGCGCAGTTCATCGTCCCTTAACATTGTTATTCGCCCCGCAAGTTCTGCCGGATCCCCGGGCTTGACCAGGAAACCTGTCTCTTCGTCCAGTACCGTATCGCGCATTCCTCCTATCTTCGTCCCGATAACCGGCTTTCCGCATGCCATGGCTTCCACAACAGCAATGCCGTAAGGTTCTACGATGCTGGGCTGGATGTATATATCGCATTCAGAATACAGCTTTGGTATTTCATAGTTCGGAACCGTATTTGTAAGAAATGTAACAGCATCATTCAACTGCAGTTTATTTACGAGGCTTTTGAGGTTTTGCTCCTCCTCACCTTTTCCCAGGATGTAGAGATGCGCTTGCGGTATTTCCTTACTGACCGTTTCCATTGCCTCTACCAGGTATTCAAGCCCCTTATATCTGTGCAGCCGCGCCACGGTCAAAATCCGAAAGTCCCCTTTTTTGAGGTATTTTCTTCCCGATCGTCCCGGTCGGAACAGGTCTGTATCCACGCCCACGTGTATAACCGTGATTTCCCTTTTTACTCCCAGTTCCTCTATTATGAATTCTTTAGCTGCTGAGCAGTGGGCGGTCAGCGCATCAGCACCATCCCGCAATTTCCTGTTGGTCGTTGCATCCAGTAACTTAAGAGCATACCTCTTTGCGATATTTTCCGGTGAATATGTCCGCTCTGACGATAAAATCACGGGGATATCGTATTCCCTTGCGGCGCTGTATGCTTTATGGCAGATGAGCGGATAATCCTCCTGAAGCATCACGATATCCTGCCCCCGGATATGATCTTTTATTCCAGATACGATAGGATTGTCTCCCACATCGATAAGAACCGGAAGGTATCTCACATCAAAATCGATGTTATCACCATGGGATACCGTATCCGTGATCGCCTTTTCACGCGGAGCCCTGGCGGTTGATGTAATTATTGTAATTTTATGCCCGAGGTGAGTGAGACCCTGTGCCAGTCCGTACTCATTGCCGCGCACATAAGGGGTGAAGTAGGGTACGACGATGCCGATATTCATTTTATGCTTCTGTAAACCTCTATTAGTTTATCTGTTACATCGTTCCAGTCATGGATCGGAAGTTTCTCTATCTTCATATCATCTTTAATGTGGGATTCCCTTAACTGCCGTATGGCTCCGACCAGTTTATCGGTCGTGACGGGCGCTTCAATGCCCAGACATCGTTTCCCGTCCACGAACTCATCCAGAGCGCTTCCCGCTGCAACGATGCACGGCGTTCCTGAGGCAAGCGCTTCGGCAACCGTAATACCGTATGCCTCGTGTCTGGAGAGCATGATGAACACATCTGCAGATGCATAATGCCGGAGCAGTTCTTCTCTTGTCATTTGTTTATACCAGTTAATGCGCTCCGTTACTAATAGTTTTTCCGCGAGTTTTCGCAGACCGGGCTCATAAGGTCCCTGCCCGATGATTTCCAGCCTGGAATCTCTTAACAGGGGAAGAGCGTTGATTATGTGCTGTACGCCTTTATATTCTTCCAGCCTGCCAACGTATAGCAGTGTTATCCTGCTGCCATCTTTCCCGCCGTACCCTGTGTTTTTGAACTCCTCAAGATCCAGACCATTTGGTATGACGATTACTTTTCCTTCTGGCATGTTGAAATCCTCAATAACTTTCCGGCGCTCATGCCCGGACACGCAGATCACTTTATCCGCCTTTCCAAAAATCCCGCTCCCTATAAGCCTGTATGGTTTATGGAGCACATCCCTTATTAGAGTGTGCCCGCTCCTGTGATAATGCGGCGTAAAGACCATCCGCCTCCCATTCTTTGCAAGTGCGGCAAAAAGCGCAGGCAGTGCATGGTAGCTGTGTGCATGTACCAGGTCATAGCTCTGTCCCTTCAAATAAAAATACATTTGCGGCGCAATGTAGTACGCTTCTCCCGGCGCAAAGGACCTGAATCTTGTTACAGTGACTCCGTTTATTATCTCGTGCCTGCATAAAATACCTGATGGATCGGTACAGACCACTTCGACCTTAAAACCGCGTTTTACAAGCCTCTCACTTATTTCCTGCACGTGTGTCTCTACTCCGCCGATGTCAGGGTAGTAACGGGGGCATACCTGTGCTATTTTCACTAAAAACTGCCTCAGGCTTCTTATGCATTAATTTAAATATAAAGGTAATGTACTTGCGAATGATATGCAAAATGTAAAAGTCTGCATCGTCGGGCCCTCAAAACATTTCCTGAGCGGTATCAGCTATTTTATTATGCGGCTTGCGAATTCTCTATCGGCTTCCTGCAGCGTGTCTGTTATCTGTTACAGGAACCTTCTACCCCGGTTCCTCTTCCCCGGGCGCGCACACGTAGGTAAAGAGATCTCGAATCTTGAATTCTCACCGGCAGTGCAGGTGTACGACGGGATGGACTATAACAATCCGGTAACATGGTACAGGGCATACTGCCACCTCAGGAGAACAAAGCCTGATATCATTATTTTGCAATGGTGGACATCCTCGGTATCCCATATGCACCTGCTCATGAAAATAATGGGCTTATCCTTAAGATCAAGGCTGGTAATCGACTTTCATGAAGTGGTTGACCCGCTGGAAGAAAGCATCTTCCCCCTCAGGCTGTATTCGCGTTTGATGGGAAAGATACTTCGCAAAGATCTTGATACTTACATCGTGCATTCAACATCTGATAAATTTCTGGTGGCTAAGCGATACGGAATTGACGCGCAAAAAATCCATGTTATCCCGCATGGTCTGTACGACCATTACGGCAGGGTCATGGATGCAAAAAAAGCGAGGGAACTCCTGTCCATTAAAGAAGAACTCGTTATCCTTTCTTTTGGTCTGATAAGGAGGTATAAAGGGGTGCCTTATTTGATCAAAGCTTTTGAGCAACTGCCGGAAAGCATAGTCAAAAGAAGCAGGTTGCTTATTGTAGGCGAGATGTGGGAAGACGGGGAAGAGCTTCTTTGCCAGATAAAATCTTCTCCATTCACCGAAAAAATCACGCTCGTGGATGAATATGTTCCTGACAGCAAAGTTCCTGTGTATTTCAGTGCTGCGAACATCGTGGTCCTGCCCTACACGCGTGCTTCACAGAGCGGTATCGCCCATATTGCAATGTCTTTCGGGAAACCGGTGATCGCTTCTGATGTAGGAGGATTGAAAGAATCGCTGGGGAGATATGCAGGAGCGATTTTTGTGCCTCCAATGGATAGCGATGAAATAAAGAAAAAGCTCCTTTTGAATCTTAAGAGCGAAAAAATATATAATCCGCCAGCATTAGGGTGGAATAAAATAAGTGATCAGTATCTCAAAGTGGTACTCAGGCAATAACTATAAACGTTAAGTTCGTATATTTACGAACCGTTCTATCAAAGGTTTAATCACAGGTTTAATATGACTAAGAACAAAAAGAAGCGTGAAGAGAGATCAGTAAGAGCGGGAAAAGATAAAGAACAAAAATCAGAGCAAAGGTTAAATTTTCCTCCTTATTTTAACTATATACCAGGCATAATTCTTCTGGCTATATTCGCCCTGTCCCTTTACTTACGGATTGTAATGCCATACGACAGCGTTTTCAGGAACGGCTATGTTGCATTTGCTTCTGACGATGCCGTATTCCAGATGCGTCTTGTTGAAAATACACTGAATAATTTTCCGCACAGGATTTTCTACGATGCATTTACTATCTACCCCAAAGGTAGCGCGATACACTGGGGACCCCTGTGGACTCAGATGATCGCGACTCTCTCGCTCATCGCAGGAATGGGCAGTTACAACATGCAAACAGTAAACGCCATAGCCGCCTATCTGCCCGGTGTACTGGGTGCGCTTGTCGTTTTCCCGGTGTATTACATCGGAAAGCTGCTGTATAACAGGAGTGCGGGCCTGCTTGCAGCACTTATGATCACTGTTCTGCCGGGACAGTTCTTCAGCCGCTCGACGCTGGGATTCACAGATCACCATGTCGCCGAGGTTTTTTTCAGCACTGTGGCAATGGCTCTCTTTATGCTTGCAATAAAAGCGGGCAGAGATAGGAATATAAAACTTTCAGGACTGAATTTAAAAGAAAATTTAAAAGAAAAACCGGTGTTGTATTCCATACTTGCAGGGATAATGCTTGCAGCATTCCATATAACATGGCCCGGCGCTCTGTTCTTCATCATGATATTTTTGATATTCATTTTTGTTCAATCTATAGCTGATCATTTAAGGGGTAAGTCAACGGATTATATAGTTGTTGCTACGGTTCCCATGTTTTTAATCGATTTAATAGCGGTGCTGCCGTACATTCGTTCCATATTTGATATTACGGATTTCGGAATAGCCAATTATTCATGGTTCCATATAGTTGTGCCCATCTCCGGCATGGCTGTTCCTGCAGCATTGAATATACTTTCAAAAGAGATTAATAAAAGAGGGTATAATCCCCTATATTACCTGCCCTCTCTTGTGGCACTCTTTGCAGTGGCGCTGCTGGGAGTAGGAATAATCCTTCCCAATTTGTTTACGTCCCTGATGGTAGCACCCGGTCTCGTCTTTGAAGTTCATACAGAAGGGGGTGCCACTGTTGGAGAGGGCAAATCGATTTTTACCGAACCTGGCTGGGTCTGGGGAAGCTTCCCTGTGACCGGTTTCCTGCAAAACGATAACTGGGTACTCGTGTTCATATTCGTTGCCCTTGCCTATACAGGATACAGGGTT
>NZ_FZMP01000249.1 GCF_900196725.1 Candidatus Methanoperedens nitratireducens
GAAAATGCGTTTATACTTTCCTATGCGTTAAAAGAAAACCTTCTAATAAACTTAGGAATATTGCAGCATTGCAGCTTTTGCACCATCGATGACCTTTTCTTCATCTATGACTCTCACTTCATGATCTTCCATGAGTATCTCTCCATTAACTATAGTGGTTTTCACATCACACCCCGAAGCGCCGTGAATGAGGGCTGAGATCAGGTTCGTGGACACAAATTGAGGTTTTTTCATGTCAACAAGAATGATATCCGCAAGATTTCCGGGCTTGAGCACACCTGCCTTTATGCCCAGTGCCTGCGCCCCGTTCACGGTCGCCATCCCAAGCACAGTGGATGCAGGCATCGCTTGCGGGTCTTTAAGCTTATGAAGATATGAGGCAGTTCTTATTTCATTCCACATATCAAGGCTTCCGCCTGAAGCAGCGCTGTCTGTTCCAAGCGCCACATTTATTCCTTTTTCAAGCATCTTCGGAACAGGTGCGACCCCGGTGCCAAGCGCCATATTGCTTGACGGGCAGTGGACAACATTTACATTGTTATTTCTGAGTATATCAATATCCCCATCCGATAACCAGATGCAGTGGGCAGCAAGAACGCCCCGGCTGAGTAAACCTATGCTATCAAGGAAATTAACAGAACACATCATGTAATTTTGTTTCATTAACCGAAGCTCATTTTCTGTCTCAAGGACATGTATGTGGATCCTGGAATTATCCCTCCCAGCGAGTTCTTTAACCCTTATCAGGAATTCCTTTGAGCATGAAACTGCAGAATGCGGCGCATACATGGTCGTGATCCTGCCCCCGGCTTTGCCGTTCCATTTTTTGTTAAATCCTGCCCTGCTTTTTAATTTAGTATCCGGATCCTCATTGATACCTTCTATCATTCCATACCCTAGAGCCGCCCTTGTTCCAGTCTCCTCCACGACCCGGGCAACTTCATCCATGTATACATACATATCAGCAAAGGCTGTAGTGCCTGATTTGATCATCTCAAGCACACCGAGGTATGCGCCAGCCCTGATGTCGGCGGGTGACAGTTTCATTTCCGCCTGCCGGATCTTTTTTATCCATTTCCCATACAGGAGCCCGTCCGCATACCCGCGGAAAAGTGTCATGGAGAGATGTGTGTGGGCATTAATAAGACCAGGCATGACAGCGCAGCCTGTTGCATCAATTATTTTATCGGCTTTTTCATCTTTGTCCTTTCCCACGAAGGTTATCATGCCATTATCCACAACTACCACTCCTTTATTGAGGATAGCGCCCTCCATAGTGAGGACGGTGCCGCCTTTGATCATCAGGTCTGCCATATGGTGTTATGTTGGCGGGTGGAATGAAATAAGTTTTCTAAAATGCTGAGTAAACTTTATATACCATGTTCGCATATATACGAACTAATAGTGGGCAGCAAAATACTTTTTTACACCACCATAATCCCCAACCTGCCCACTATCCTCCTTGATTTCCTTTCCATACGAAATAAGGGTTACATAATCTGTATCCGGTCATACAGTTAAAAAAGTTTGCTATCTAATGTTGTTTAATTTGAGGCGGTTAATATAATCGATAGGCAGCGAACTGGTTTTTTAATTAATCTTCCATCATTATAATAACAATCATTATTTATTTTTCCAATAGAAATAAAGGGGTTGAATAATAAAAAGTATAATAAATATCTGTAGAGGCATAACGCAGAATATACAAGAAAATACTACAAAATTTTTACAGATAGAAAACTCACTTTATTATTAGAATTTTGGTTAAGATAGGTATAAATATTCATTTATACCTGCTTGACTCCATGAGTGATTACTGGGATCTCCCCGAGCAGGATTACGAACTCTCGCTTCTGCAATTTGCAAAGAAAGAATTGTCAGATATGGGCTATACCGTTCTTAGCGAAAAAGTGGAAGTATGCAGCGGTGCGGGCGCCATGACACTGACAGCCATTCTTCAAAAAGAAGACATGGCATTCGGTCTGTATATCCACGACGGTCCGAAGCAGCGGAAAACCAGGGGTCCGCCCATAATCTGGATGCTCCGGCTCCTGCCCGGAATGAAGACGGCGGATGACCTCCGCAACTTCATATTGACCCACCAGCATGATTTCAGCATCACTTTGGCGGCGGAAAATACGATACTGAAAGACAGGAAAGAGGCAAAGCTAAAGAAAATATACACGTTCCTGTACAATTCAAAGATAAAAGACCTTTATGACAACGATCTCAGCAGCGCAGCCGATGTGCTGAGGGTGAGGTTACGGAAAGAGGCTACTGAATTTCAAGCCTTATCCTGATCCTGTCGCCTACAGAAAGTAGTTCATCGCCGTATTTTTTGGGCAAGACCTTGATCCTGGGCTCGTAAAAAAATAAACAAAAGGCAATCCCTGCGCAATCTACCTTTCTACCTCCTGCTGTGATCTCAAGCGCCCGGACTTCCGGATGGATATATCCCTGCGGCATGACGATGCCAAAGAAACCGCTTTCAGCACCGGAAGCGACATAACCATCAAGAAATCCACCATCCATTGCAAAACCCCTGATGTCGCCGCAGGTATCGCAGGGCGCGGAAAGAAGAGCATACCTCTTATTTAAATCCGCAACGCTGCATTCCAGGTCTATTTTTTTCGCGAAGAAAGCCTGCCCCATTTGATCTGCGGCACAAGGCTCAGGCGGTTCGAGGCGCGCAGGTAGTCATCAGGCTGCCGCACCTCGACGTGCATAACAGGGTCGTTCCAGAAGATGAAATATCCATTTTGTATAAAGGTCCCGATTTTATCACCCGCTGTGATCCTCTCGCCTATCTCAACATCAGGTTTTATGTGGAGTATTTTAACGACATGCTCCTTCTGGCGCAGGGCTATAACATATTCCCTGGAATCCCGGTCTTTAAAGGGCGTGGGCGTATCGAAACTTCGAACATCTATTACTTCCCCGTCGGCAGGCGAAAGAGCATCGCTGCTAAAACTCCCGTAGTAAATATCTACGGCGCTATGGGTCTTATGGGCTGCATAAGGGCTTTTAAGGAAGGAGAACCTCGAATTATCCGGCGCAAAAATATCAATATCATTATGGCTTGCTATCTTTTTCATGGTGATATATTAAATGAACAGCACATTTTCGGTATCTCAACGATATTCAGTCCAAGTTCCCGGCATATTGTATAAGCTTTTCTTGAAGGTACTGCTATCCTGTCTATCCCGCCCAGGATCGCGTACATATCAAGCATCGAGCGGTACCTGCCGCCGGGACGCACGCAGCTTAATGAAAGTGGCACACCGAACATTTCGCGCGCCTTTGTTATCACTTTCACAACATCTTCGAGCTCAGGCGGCGCAACTCCCTCAAGGGCAGTTCCTTTTGTGGGAATGAATACCACTATCACCACGACCCCGGGATTGAACTTTTTTACGAGCTCAAGCGCCCTGAACTCTCCTTTCAGCTTGCCATTATGCAATCCAACAATGATATGCGGCGCAAGCGGAATTCCGGCAGATGAAAGATGGTTCAGCGAATTTTCGTAATCCTGCACGCAGGCGTTGATGCCAAGTATGTCGTGTATGGTTTCATTATCGCCTAAAACATCAACGAGCGCCATGTCAAGGTATCCGGCAAGTGCCTGTGCCTGTGAGCTGTTCACAATGCCTGTGTGCGCGCTGAGCTTGAGTCCTGTATCCCGCTTGAGCTTCTGGATAACATCTGCCTGCTCATACGTAGGGACGCTTCCATCGGCAGCGCTTCCCCCGCTCAGCAGTATCCCTTTTGCGCCTTTGTTAGCTAATCTTAAGACTTCAAAACGCAATTTGCTGTCAGAGCCGTCAAGCATGTGGCGCAGGTAATGCGAGTTGCAGTGCCTGCATGCAAGAGAGCAATGTGTGCCAGTCAGGGATATCGGGGTAAAAGGCTCTCTAAAAAAAAGATGTCGCTGCCGGAGAGTTCAACCCTGCGCGCGAATGATTTGAGCATGGAGGCTTTCGTATCTGAGCCGATCTCCAGCGCACCTATCATATGTTTAGCGCGATGCAGGTCATAATCCATAGATTTGTTTAAGAGGCTTTGCTGTATAAAGAGATTATCCAGTCATTTTTCATATGCGTTACCTTTATGTAACATGAAATGCATTCAGGGGGAGACTGAATCATTTTTTTATGATTCTGCATTAACCGTAGCAGGCACTCGCCTGCGGCGTATGGATCTAAAAATCCGAACGCAGTAAAACCTCATAGAAAGGTTCCAAACCGAAATCGGTTTGCGTGAGTCGGACCTCGTAAGGTCTTACGGAGGAACAGGATGAAGCACAATTACAAAACAAACACACAGTTATTAGACCTGATATCAGGTCTTAAAAAACAGTCAAGGGAGAAGCAGGTACCGCTCTGGCGGGATATAGCGTTACGGCTTGAGCGCCCGACAAGGCAGTGTCACGAGGTCAATCTCAGCAGGATAAACAGGTACACGAAAGAAAAAGATCTGATACTCGTGCCCGGGAAAGTACTCGGAGCAGGCGAACTTGACCATCAGTTGACAGTTGCAGCCCTGGGCTTCAGCGGAAGCGCAAAAAGCAAGATTACCGCGGCAGGAGGCTCCTGCCTTAGCATCCAGGAACTCATGAACAAGAATCCTGAGGGTGCAAGAGTAAGGATAATAGGGTGAAATCATGGCAGTAATCGACGCAAACAATCTTATACTTGGAAGGATGGCAAGCCTGGTAGCCCAGCGATTATTGAAAGGCGAAGAGATCAATATCATCAATGCCGAAAAGGTGATACTCTCAGGCAGAAGGGACACGACATTCGCCAGATACAAAAAATACACCGACAGGGGCTCGCGGGAGTTCGGCCCTCATTTCCCGAGGCGTCCTGACCAGATAGTGGCAAGAACTATACGGGGTATGATCCCCCACAAAAAGATGACCGGCAGGGAGGCATATAACAGGCTAAAAGTCTATATAGGAGTACCGCCGGAATTAAGTAAAGAGCAGGCAAATACATTACAGGACGCAAGCATAACACGCCTGAGCACAAGTAATTACACGGTGCTTGGCGACCTGAGCAAAAGATTAGGTTCAAAATTTTAGGAGTCATACATGAAAATCGTTAATTCATCCGGAAAAAGGAAAACCGCTATCGCCCGCGCAACTCTGCGGGAAGGTAAAGGGCGGGTAAGGGTTAACAATAAACCCATCGAGATAGTAGAGCCCGAACTGATACGCCTGAAAATGTCAGAACCCCTCGAATTCGCGAATAACTTTCTTCAGACAGTGGATATCGACGTCAATGTACACGGCGGCGGTATTATCGGGCAGGCAGGCGCAGTCCGCACAGCCATAGCCCGCGGCCTTGTGGATTGGACAAATGATACGGCACTCAGAGATGCCATGGCGCAGTACGACAGGAGTCTCCTAGTTAACGACACGCGTTACAAGCTGCCCAAGAAGTTCGGCGGACGCGGTGCCAGGAAGAGAAGACAGAAATCATACAGGTGAAACATGATACCGGTACGATGCTTTTCATGCGGGAAAGTCATCTCCAGCGTATGGGATGAGTACAAAAAACGGAGCCAGACAGAGGATCCGGGCAAAGTACTCGACGACCTGGGTATAGAGAGATATTGCTGCAGGAGAATGCTTCTCACCCATGTGGAGCTGGTGGACCTGCTGGCGCCGTACCAGTGAGGAGGGGTTGTAGGGTAGTCTGGTCCATCCTACGGCGTTCGGGACGCCGTGACCTGAGTTCAAATCTCAGCAACCCCATATTCCGGGGCAAAGGAAACGAACATGAACCACTCTCAGAGGGACTCTGGGAAAAAACAGTATATAATTAATACATTTGTAATAAATATTTGTATAGATCCGTTGTACTTATTTAACTTCCGCATACTTGTTTTGAGGTGATTAAGTGGTCGAAACTAAATTTACTCGATATGAAAAGGCAAGAATTATCGGAGCAAGGGCACTTCAGATATCCATGGGCGCTCCAGTATTGATAGAAACAGATAAAAAAGAACCTATAGATATCGCGATGGAGGAACTGGAAAAGGAAGTGATCCCCATCACAGTAAAAAGAACAACAGAAGAGATAAAACCAATAGCAGCATAAAAGGTGAAGAAAATGGAAAATATCGTTGATATTAAACAGGATGTAAAACAGGATACAGGTTATGAATCAATTATTCCCCAGGATGAATATCTTACCGCAGGAATCCATATAGGCACGCAGCAGAAAACGAAAGAAATGATGCGTTTCGTGTATCGCGTAAGGACGGATGGGTTGTATGTGCTGGATATACAGGCTACAGACCAGCGGATACGGCTTGCGGCAAAGATGCTTGCCAAATACGATCCGCAGAGGGTACTTGTAGTGTCTGCCAGGCAGTACGGTCACTATCCTTCGGAGATGTTCGCAAAAGCGATAGGTGCAAGGGCAATAACAGGCAGGTTTATTCCAGGCACTTTAACCAACCCGAAATTGCATTTATATGTAGAACCCGATGTCCTTGTGGTAACAGACCCTGCAGGCGATGTACAGGCTGTGAACGAAGCGATCAATGTCGGGATACCTGTTATTGGCTTGTGCGATACCAATAACTCGACATCCAATGTGGACTTTGTGATCCCCACCAACAACAAGGGTAGAAAAGCA
Source organism: Candidatus Methanoperedens nitratireducens (assembly GCF_900196725.1). Lineage (GTDB taxonomy): Archaea > Halobacteriota > Methanosarcinia > Methanosarcinales > Methanoperedenaceae > Methanoperedens > Methanoperedens nitroreducens_A. The sequence continues at coordinate 6,645 of NZ_FZMP01000249.1, forward strand.
CTCGCGTTGATATACTGGCTTCTTGCAAAGAAGACACTTGAGGAAAGAGGAGATACCATTAATTATACGGTAGCCGATTTCGAGGCTGAAATATAACCTGATATGAGGGCTCCGGCAGTTTCGGGACAGTTCTATCCCCGCAATAAAAACGACCTTCTCAGGGAAGTCAGCAGATGCTTTATTGACGTCCCTCGGACCAGGAAGAATGTCCTAGGCGCTGTGGTACCCCACGCAGGCTATATTTATTCGGGAAAGGCTGCTGCCCATGTATATGCTTCATTACCTGATGCCGGCACCTTTGTGATGCTTGGGCCCAACCACACTGGTTATGGCTCGCCGGTGTCTGTTTCTTCCGAGACATGGAGCACTCCGCTGGGTGGGGTGGGCGCCGACCTTGATTTCATCAGGGCGCTTCCCAAGAGAATTATTTATCAGGATGAGACCGCCCATAAATACGAGCACTCCCTTGAAGTACAGCTACCTTTCTTGCAGTACCGGTTCAAGGATTTTAAGATAGTCCCCATCTGCATGGGAATGCAGGACGAAGAAACTGCAATGGAAGTGGGGCAGGAAATAGCTGAAGCTGTGCACAAGGTCGATAAGAAAATAGTGGTAATAGCATCAAGTGATTTCACCCACTACATGCCGGATAAAGTAGCAAGGGAGAATGATAAGTACTATATTGAATCGATCCTGAACATGGATATCCCGGGTTTCTATCAGCGGTTACAGAAGCGTGATGCTTCTGTGTGCGGATACGGACCGATCGCCGCGATGCTTGCCACCACAAAAACTCTCGGCGCAAAGAAGGCCACGTTGCTAAATTACAGCACAAGCGGCGATGCTACCGGCGATGTTTCTGCAGTTGTGGGGTATGCCGGGATAATTATGGAATGCTGAACTGTTAACTGGTTCTCACCCTTTGAACAACCATACCGTCTTCTCCAGCGCATCGATGAATTTCCGTGCCTCCTCTTCGGTGTTATACAGGTAAAGCGAAGCACGCACCGCAGCCTCGCATTTGCGGTAGTTGAACCACGAATGTACGCAGAACGCGCCTGAGCGAACTGCGATATTCTCGGTCTCATCCAGTATAATGGCGATATCATGCGCATCGCCACCCTTCGGGAATTCAAGAGTGAAGGTGATAATGCCGGATCTCTGCGCCGGGTCCTGCGGTCCTATTATTTTCAGCCCATGTATGTCCTTTATCCCGTCCGTGATAATCCTGTTCAGCTTTTCCTCATGCTTTTCTATGTTCGAAAGCCCGACATTCTTAAGATAATCCACAGCGGCGCCGCTCCCTATTATCCCGGCATAGTTCTGAAGCCCTGCCTCGAATTTCTCAGGTGGGGGAAGGAATTTTGCAGCTTCATAGGTGGTATCGCTCACTGTATCACCTCCTACAAGAAAAGGCGCAAGTTCCTCAAGCAGGTGATATTTCCCGTACAACATACCCATTCCAGTCGGACCGAGCATCTTGTGCACCGAAAACGCAAAAAAATCCACATCCAGTGCCTTAACATCTATAGATTTTTGGGGCGCGCTCTGTGCGCCGTCCAGCATGACAAGCGCGCCGTGGTCATGGGCTATTTTGATAATTTCCCCTGCCGGGATGGTATAGCCATCCAGGTTTGCGGTATGAACCATGCTCACTAGCCTGACATTTTTATTTTTGTTTAAGGTCTCTTCAAAGTTGTCAAGATTAAAGGTATTGTCCGGGTTTGAGTAAACGATTATGTGCTTTATTCCCTTCTTATAAGCCTGCACCTGCCAGGGAATAAGGTTTGAGTTATGTTCCCTGTCCGTTGTAAGGACTACATCCCCCTTCTTAAAATCAAGGCAATTGGCGATAAGGTTCAACCCCTCACTGGTGTTCCGTGTGAAAATCAGCTCTTCAGGGTGCTGTGAATTAAGAAATCCCTGGAACTTCTCCCTTACTTCTATAACTTTCTCATCTACTTTTTTCGCCATCTTATGAAGCGAGCGCCCGCCGCATACGGGATACTCGTTATAGTATTCGTTCATTGCTTCCATGACCTGTGCGGGCTTCAGGGTCATGCAGGCATTATCGAGATAGATGGGATATTTCCCGTTCCATTTTTTCGCAAGTGCCGGGAAATCAAGGCGAATTTTCTGGATATCCATAGCGATTATAAATTAGCCGGGATGCGATATATATGTTGGTGCACGTTTTCGAATATTGGTCGATATGGAACGTACAATGCAAAAAACGTCTACCGATGTTGAAAATAAAGTTTCAAACGTGTAAGTCCTGAAAAAACACTTTTTGATAAATAATAAAAAAAGAAAGAAAATGTCGGGACTCAGCCGAACAACGCGCCGAGCCCTTCCATTCCACTCTCTTCAGACTTCTCTTTATCTTTCTCTTTTGCTTTTTCTTCCTTCTTCGGCGCCTCTGCCGCTGCTGCCGGGGCTGCTGGTGCTGCCTGAGCCGGGGCTGCCGCAAATGCTGCTTTTGAGATAGCCTCTTCTATATTGACGCCCTCAAGAGCCGAGACAAGGGCCTTTGCCCTTACAGAATCTACTTCCATTCCTGCTGCTTTTATTACAGCAGCAATTCCTTCCTCTGTAACTTTCTTTCCTGCGCTGTGTAATAAAAGCGCTGCATATACGTATTCCATTTTAATCACCTTTTAAATGAACTTAACCGAACAGTGAGCCAAGACCCGATGCAATATCAGATTCCTTGGGTTCTTCCTTTTTCTTTTCTTCCTTTACTTCCTTTGGCGCAGCCGCTGCCTCCGGTTTCTTTTCTTCCTTTGGCGAAGCTGCAAGCTTCTCTTTTAACTTCTCGCCGATGGCGTTCGTATCCTTCTGTGATGCGATCTTTGCAATAGTTAACATCTGCGCATTGGCTTTGGCAAGCAACACATCCATGATATCCGGCATTATTATTTCAGCGTTTATGGCAAGGTTCCTTGATTCAGACGCTGCTTTAGCAAGCAGGGTACTGATTGTTGCTTTTGCCGGGTATGCTGTATTAATGGACAGATTAAATGCCTTCTGTACCGCCCGGGTTATATTGCCAATATATTGTGTCTCATCGATCAGCAACATTTTGGATTCATAAATTGTGCCATTCTCATAGACCGCCCGCAGGTCCAGTCCCAGATCCACAGGGTGAATCTCAAGACGTGAAAGTATAGATGCAAGTTTTGCATCCACAACATCGCCTTTTCTGGCTACGGTCTTTGTTTCCCGGATTACGACCTTCCCGCCTTCTATGCCGGCGGGGATTCCTGAACCTTGCAGTTCTCCCACTATCGGTCCTGGCGGGAAAGAAGTAGGGCCTTTCTGGACAACAATATCCTTTGGCGCTATGCCACCGGGTTTTATGGGTGCAGCTGTCCTGCCTTTCTCTAAGATCTTGTAGAGCTTAAAGGGGTTCTCATTCGTAAATAACAAAGCGGTCTGGTCTTCTACATACTTACTGATCTGTTTGACCTGGTCGGGCGATTGATCCAGCGCGTGGAAAATGAGATTATTCCTGCTCATCTTGACGTTTGCCATGCCGCGCAGGTTCTTGCGCATCAATTGAAGCTGGCTTGACGGGATTCCATGAACCCCTACAACGCCAATAGATGAATAAGCGCCGATTAATCTTTTAATATCCTCTATTTCATCTTTTTTCCACTGGGGGATATGAATACTGTGATGTCTAACCTCTGATGCCATTTAGATCACCCTCACAGACGGTCCCATGGTAGTCTTGACATATACAGACCTCACATTGTATAAACCGCGTTCGTATCTGTGTTCGATACGGTTTACTATCGTCTCTATGTTCTCTGCTATTTTCACAGCATCCATTTCTTTTCTTCCGATAGAAATGTGGAACGTCATCTTATCCTTGGACCTTACTTTTATCGAGTTCCTTGATTTGGTTATTATCTGGACTATATCCTTATCAGGTGTCAGAGGTATGGGCATCTTCCCCCTCGGGCCGAGCACCTGACCGAGTGTTTTACCGATCAGAGGCATGTACGCAGCCTCGGCTATAAAGAAATTGACCTCTTCAGCGAGAGTTTTAGTTCTTGCCTTATCCTCGCCGAGCACATTAATCTCCTCAGGATCAAAAACATAATCAGCCCCTGCGCCTTTTGCTCTCTGCGCAGTTTCACCTTTTGCGAATACCGCAATCTTGATAAGCTTTCCGACGCCGTTGGGCAGGATTATTTCTTCATCGATCCTGTTCTGCGGCTGGTTCATATCAAGGTTTTTAAGATTTATCGCCAGATCTATGCTTTCTGAGAATTTACGCTGCGGCGACTTCTCAAGTGCCTGCTTTACAGCAGTTAATATTTGTTCTTGCTCCAATAAGATTCCTCCCGTAGTAGTCGACTGTATGTCTCCTACGGTGATAGGGGGTACTCTTTTCGACTATATAGTACTTTAAGCTATCGGTCAATATCACTGTCAGGATAATACTACAAAATCGTAAAAGTTATTTTGAATATCCAAAAAGCTATTTATATTACTGCCACCATACTTTACATCAGGAGTTTAAAGGAGTTGGTATTTTACGATTGGAGCACAGAAACTGATACTAATTTTTGCCGTAATTCTTTTGTCGTTCAGAGTCAGCAAACTGCCGGAGTTCGCATGCTGCCCGGGCAAATCCACATGATAGTTCGGGTTTGGACTAATATAATCGACGAAAGATTAATAGCAAAATCAATGTATATTTTGTTGATCCAAAGATTATTGATGGGGAGGAGCTTTGAGATATAAAAATATGGGGGACTTGTACCGTGGTAAAGAAAAGAAGCAGATGGGAACTCATTTACGATGTGTTAAAAGTAACGTATGAAGAGAAAAATTCTAAGAAGACACGAATCATGCAGAGGGCATATCTTGACTGGAGAAACTTTCAGAAATATTTTGAGCTATTGATAGATAAAGGTTTTATAGCAAAATGCACCAGTATTCCTGATAACTACGAAATTACTGAAAAAGGGATGAAATTACTGGAACGATTGAGGAAAGTAGATGAAATAAGGATTGTGGGCGAGATGCTTGGATAACATGATTCCAGCATCAGGTCAGCGATTTAACATAGCTTACATTTAAAAACCGTATGCCACTTGCATATGTTATAGCATATGCAACTTATTCATAGGGCTATTTATTTTCAGGATTCTTAATGGTAATTATGGTGACTCGCCTGTATTCCGGCAGCACCACATAATAAAATGGGAGTAGGCAGGTTCGCTTATATCAGGTATGGTATCAGGCATATCGGAATAGGGAATTTGTCCCTGGGGTCTGCATGGTGACAGTTCCGGTCAGGCAACAAGGACATCCCTTTATCCGGTATGCCTTTACCTTCTTGCCTTTAACAACCGATGTGGGATATGATATACGCAGGTATCATGATAATAGCCGGGCTTGCATGTCAATATCCCTATCCGATGGACGGGGGCTTTGCTCTTTCGGGGAGGAAGAGCCGTGGTGGGGTGGTCCCCGGCATGCCTATCCCATTTCCAAATGCACAGTAGTTCGTCTCGCAGATGCACAGTATGTCTTTTAACAATGTCCTAAAGGTTGGAGGCTTTTCATTCCTCCTTAGCCTTCAACCTTGGATTGATTCATGAATAGTTAAATAGATACGAGGAACAACCCTGTATTTAGCTCTTCTATCTTGAATTTCACATTAAGGAACTGCTCTGTCACCCATATATTTGTCCTTGCATGTGGAGTTAAGCTCCTTGTTGTAAAAGAGCCACCGCGAGCCAGTGCCAGATACGGTATTAACTGGTCTGCTAAATATATGTCCACTCCGGCGCGGTTTTTAACTCCCGGAGTATTGAGGCTGCCGCAGTACTACCTACTTTTTCTGCTCTTAATCCCTGCTTACCAAGTGCGCTCCCTCCTGCAGTACCGCACCATAAAGTAATACCGCTACCTGTTGATGTTTCATCTTTTATTTCAAGTGAAATACTGGTGTTATAATCCTCCTCGCGCAGTATTTTTTCGGCACTGGAAGCCTGTCTTTGCGCTACATGGGCAGGAAGACCCGACGAGTGGGATATTCCCTTGATGATGTTGCACTGGTTTTTATCGAAACTTGTTTTTCTCAATATCGAAGGATTGATGGTCGCCTCAATATAACCGCCCCCGCGCGGATAATATCCTCTGCGCACCAGGCGGAGCTCACACTCATATCCCATCAGTGAGAGCGCCCTTAGAGTGACGTACCTGAGGTAATCAATGGGCGGCGACCAGGCGACATCCGTTCCGCCTGTGATCGTTAACTTTACAGGCGACGGGGCGTGCATGGCTACGGGCATCAGGCACTGGAGGAGAAGAGTTATGCTGCCCGCTGTGCCGATATCGATATTATATGTCCCGCCTTTTATTTTCGCGGGCTTAAAACTCAGGTAAGTAGAATGAAGTGAGCAACCCTCAACCTCTGCATCGCAAATGGATGAGACGGTCTCTATGGCTTTCACATGCTGGGTGGCAAGCCCGGGTTTCGGTCGCATCTTCCTGATATTATAAATCTCGACTGGTTCCCCTGTAACTGCCGAGAGCGCTACCGCTGTTCTTAATATCTGACCGCCGCCTTCGCCATAAGACCCATCCAGCCTCATAGGATTTTAATTATCTGTTAAATGATTAAAGTTAACGAGCGGGTCGGGGAGTGGGAGTGGGGGTTAGTTAAAAAAGTCGTACCTACCCGCTCGTTAGAATATCATTATGATTATTATAATATATATAGTTTCCCCTCGGCCAATTTTGTCCATAAAATTTGATATATAAATATATTCATATTTGTATGCTTTGTTAAACTTGGTGGCTTCAACTGTTGGCGCTTTTGCGTGCTCACTTTAGGACGGGGGCAATCATTATGATTGCCTTGATTGCTGCGCCTTGACTCATATACAATAATAGACCATTGATAGCAGGGAATTGATATCATGGTTGGTGAATAAAAATTATAGATGAAATAAGTATAAAAGTAACTTCAATTAACCATAACCCAGTATTTAGATAAAATTTTGCTAAGCATTATGTTGCTGATTTTAAAAGCAGCCTATGTTTGTGCCTCAGCCAGCCTTTTCTCGATATCGGCGATTTTAAGCTTGAGTGCTGTAATCTCCTCGATAACCGGAATGCGTCGTTCGAGCGAATCAATCCTGTAGTTCAAAGCCGTAAATTCGGATTTTGTTTCACTTCTGAGGCTGTCTATCTTCTCATCGAGGCTGTTTATCTCCGTCCGTACACTGGCTATCTCTGTTTTGGTCTCATTTCTGAGGCTGTCTATCTTTTCATTGAGGCCGGTTATCTCCGTTCGTACACTGGCTATCTCTGTTTTAGTCTCAGTTTTCAGACCAGCAATCTCCGTTCTTACGCTGGCTATCTCAGTTTTCGTCTCATTTCTGAGGCTATCAATCTTAGCATCCGTTGAATCTATCCGCGTATTAATAGCTTTGAGTTCGCCTCTAATCTCTTTGAGTTCACCGCTTATCTCGCTGAGTCTCGGCAACAATAACCTCTCAATCCAGCCAGGTATTTTTTCTGCGGGCATAATCTATACTTGACTCATGTTCTATTTAACCTTAAGCTGCATTAAACGCAGGACGGGATTTGAATCTCCGACTCCCTAACAATAAATATAAAAACCTGTAAATCAATAAAGAGAGGCGAAAGTATCAATTAAAAATAAGATGAATATAACCAAATACCTCCTTATTAATATATGTTAATTAATACAGGATGTATCAGGAGGCTTTATCATAGAGGAGAAATCATTCGACCTGAAGCCGATAAGGGCGACGTATGCAATCCTTGGAAGCGGCGGTATAGGTCTTGCTCTGGCGAACGAGCTAGGTACAAGAAATAAAAACATCATTCTCATAGACAACGATTCAGCAAAAGTCGAAACCTTAAAGGAGCAGAACCTCAATGCATTCCTGGGGGACATCGAAAACACCGAGGTACTGGAAAAACTCGATTTCAAGCATCTTAAATCTGTTTTTATAGTAAGCTCGGATATCGATGCCAATAAGCACGCACTTGCTTTCATAAAGAGAACTGCACCTGATATCCAGATCGTTGCAAGAGCGCACGATTATCAGCAGAAGGAAGAAATGGAAGCTGCAGGCGCGGATCTTGTCGTACTTCCTTCAAAACTTCCCCAGAAAGCCATCGCACTGGCGGTTGTCCAGTATGTAGAGAAAATCACTTCAGTAAAATTAGCCCAGGATTTAAAAAAAATGGTAAGTGCTGTAGGCGATGGGAAATTTGCTATTATTGTTCATAATAACCCTGACCCGGATGCGATTTCAAGCGCCATGGGCTTAAAAGAAATAGCCGGCAGCGTAGGGGTCAAAGCAGAGATACTTTACAAAGGACAAATCGGTCATCATGAGAACAAGGCATTTGTCAACATCCTCGACGTAGAGTTAGACCAGTCCAGGGATTTCAAGTCTACGGAGTATCGAAAGATAGCCCTGATAGAATGTTCTGTACCCGGAGTGAACAACCTGCTTCCACCGGATACACCGGTCAGCATAATAATAGACCACCACCAGGCTGATATTGAAGAAGTGAAAGCAGAGTATGTGGACATAAGACCGAACATTGGCGCCACTGCCACTATAATGACAAAGTACCTGCAGGACCTTGAGATCCCCATCAAGACCGAGCTGGCAACTGCTCTTTTATACGGTATAAAAGTCGATACGGACGATTTCAGGAGAAATACCGACCCTGCGGATTTTATGGCAGCCGCTTACCTGTATCCTCTTGCGAACCAGGAAATATTGACAAAGTTCGAAACACCGTCAAGGTCTGTTGAGGAGATCGATGTTCTGGGCGAAGCCATCAAGAACAGGGAGATAAAAGGCAGTTATCTTATCTCAAACGTCGGGACTATACGCAACAGGGACACTCTGGCACAGGCTGCCGATTACCTGCTGACCCTTGAAGGAGTAACCACGACTATAGTTTTCGGGCTTGGAGAAGACCATATTTACATATCAGGCAGAAGCCGTGACGTGCGCATCAATATAGGCAAAGTCATGCAGGATGCTTTCGGGGCTGATAAAGCCGGAGGTCACGCGATGCTCGCCGGCGCGCAGATTCCACTGGGAGTTTTCGGCGGCACCAGGGATAAACAAACTTTGATGAAACTTGCAGAAGAGGTAGTGGTCAAACAGATACTTTCTGTTATAGGGATACAGAAAGGGCCAAGTTAGTTACTATTAAGTTATCATTATAACCCCGTAATCCCAACATCCGGATTTTCCAGAATGATTATGTATTACCTTTACAATTAGTACCCCCTATGCTTGAGGATGAGTACCAGCTGGATTATTTCAAAGAGAACGGGTTTGTGCGAAAACAGTGCCCGAAGTGCGGCAAGAACTTCTGGACGCGAAATCCTGAAACCGAATTTTGCGGAGACCCTCCCTGCGTAACGTACTCATTTATTGGTAATCCGGTTTTCAAGAAAGAATACGACATATCTTCAATGCGGGAAGCCTATCTGTCATTCTTCGAGCGGCACGGGCATACGCGTGTGAAACGCTATCCGGTAATAGCGCGCTGGAGGGATGATATATACCTGACGATCGCTTCGATTGCGGATTTCCAGCCTTTCGTAACGTCAGGACTTGTTCCCCCGCCTGCCAATCCTCTTACCATATCCCAGCCCTGCATCCGCCTTGATGACCTTGATGCCGTTGGAAGGAGCGGACGCCATCTTACCACCTTTGAGATGATGGCTCATCACTGTTTCAACTCGCGCAAAAAGGAAATCTACTGGAAGGACAGGACTTTGGAATTATGCGACAGCCTGTTATCGGAGCTCGGTCTTGACCTGAACGCTGTAACATATAAGGAATCACCATGGGCCGGCGGAGGGAACGCCGGTCCGAGCGTCGAAGTGATGGTCGCCGGTCTTGAGCTTGCCACACTTGTTTTCATGGACTTGAAACAGGTAAAAGGCGGTCCGATCGAGATCAAAGGCGAGACCTACGAGAAGATGGATAACTACATCGTGGACACCGGCTACGGTCTTGAGAGGTTCGTATGGGCATCCAAAGGCTCACCCACTATATACGATGCCGTATTCCCGAAGGTCGTAAACGAACTGATGGACCTTGCGGGCATCGAGCACTCGATAGAAGACCCCGAATATGCTAATATATTCTCTCAGAACGCACGGTTCGCCGGTATGATGGACATCAGCGGACAGGCGAATCTTCTCCAGTTGAGGAAGAAAGTAGCTGGAAGTATCGGCACGACAGTCGAGAAACTGCAAAAGATCATGGTGCCTGTAGAGACCGTGTACGCCATCACAGACCATTCAAGATGCCTTGCATTCATGTTCGGCGATGGCATCATTCCTTCGAACGTGAAGGCTGGTTACCTCGCGCGGCTTGTGCTGCGGCGGACGCTCCGGATGATGAAAGAACTGGATCTCAGGATACCGCTTTCTGAAATAATAGAAGTACAGATACGGAATTTCCCCGAGTATCCGGAGTTCAGGGAGCGGCTTGACACGATCCATGAGATAGTCGCGCTTGAGGAAGAAAAATACGCGGATACAATTGAGCGCGGAAAGAAGCTTGTCAGAAAAACTGCCCTGCATTTCAAGGAAAAGAAGGAAAGGATTCCTCTTGCCGAATTAATACAGTTATACGATACACACGGCATCCCGCCTGAAATCACCCGCGAGGTGGCAAAAGAAGCAGGTGTTGACGTGGAGCTTCCTGATACGTTCTATTCACTTGTGGCTAAAAAACACAGCAGGGCCGAAGAGGAAGAGCAGGAGAAACTTCCGCTTGATATACCCCCGACAAGAAAACTATATTATGAATATCCTGAGCAAACCGAGTTTGAGGCAAAGGTGCTTGAAGTCATTGATAACAAGATTATCCTTGACAGGACTTTATTTTATCCTGAGGGAGGAGGTCAGCCTGCAGACCACGGCACTCTGGCTGTGAATGATTTTGTCGCTAACGTTGTGGATGTTCAGATTGTCAACGGTGTCATAATCCATGAGACCGATTCTGATTTCGGGTTCAAGAAAGGGGATACTGTTAAAGGCAGGCTCGACTGGGAGAGGCGACTGGCGCATATGAGGCACCATACAGCAACGCATATCGTGAACGAGGCTGCTAAAAAAGTTCTTGGAAGGCATATATGGCAGACTGGGGCGCAGAAATCGACAGACAGGGCAAGGCTTGATATTACCCACTATAAGCGGATCGCCGATGAGGAATTCAAAGAGATCGAGATGCTCGCTAATAAGGAAGTGATGAAAAACCTGCCTGTGGACATTAAATGGATGGACAGGATGGAAGCCGAGAAGCTGTACGGATTTGTCCTGTACCAGGGCGGCGTGCCGCCGGGAAAGGAGATACGCATCCTGAGAGTCGGGGATGACGTGGAAGCCTGCGGCGGAACGCATGTTTCAAATACGGGACTGATAGGCCCGATCAAGCTCATCAAGACCGAGAGGATACAGGATGGTGTTGAGCGCATTGAGTTCTCAGCAGGCGAAGCTGCCGTAAAGCGGTGGGAGGAAAGGGATGAGCTGCTCAATAAATCCGCAGAAGCGCTGCGGGTATCGCCTGAGCAGTTGCCCGATACTGTGAACCGCTTCTTTGAGGAATGGAAAGACCTGAAGAAAGAGAACGAGCGCCTGAAGGCTGAACTGGCTGAAGCGAGGGTGAAGGCGATGATGAGTGAGGCTGTGGGTATAAACGGCTTGAGAGTTCTCTCGAAGAAGATACCCCACGCTGATGTTGATGAGCTTATAAAAGCAGCAACAGAGTTCAGCAAAAATGATGATGTAGTGGCGCTGCTTGCAAGCGACTCAGGCGGCGTGAAGCTTGTGGTAGCGGCAGGCGAGCGCGCCCAGAAAATGGGTGTGAATTCGGGCGCAATAGTGCGCGAGATGTCAAAGCTTGTGGGCGGCGGAGGTGGAGGGAAGCCGGGGATAGCACAGGGCGGGGGGACTGATGCCAGCAAGATTGAGGAGGCGCTGGAGAGGGGGGTGGAGATGGTGAGGGAGAAGGTGGGATGAAAAACCCACCAAATAAAACCAATAAAATTATTTCATAACTAAAAAAGAAGAATAAAAGGGTAAATCCCTTTTATTTTATTTCTTAAATATCTCTTTCCTCTTGATGTACACCACTGCAACTATGGCGATCAGAACAATCACTAACATTACGATTGCCAGATTCACCGGGGGCGCCTCAGAAGTCGGCGTTTGGGTAATTGTAGCTGTACCACTAGTTGTTGAAGTCTCTTCAGGTTGCTGGGTTGCTATCGGCGTTAGTGCTGGCAATAATCCGCCTTTCAGCCCGGTTAATACGAAAGATGAGAATCCGGGGGTATCGGCCTCAACAAAGGTATATGTGCCATCATTCTTTATTTCGGCTATATCCAGCGTTTGCCACCTATTTTCACTCCATCTGAGTATTTTCATATCACTGCCTGCAAGGCCATTTGATTCCAGCCACGTGTTCTCAATCTTGTATCTGAGCCGGGCATCTTTGATCTTCTTGGTACCCGCCCATATATTGAAATTCTTGTAAACATTACCTGGCGCTGATTCATTAACAAGCGTCGATGTTCCTTTAAGTTCTTCGACCCTTATAGAAATAGCGTTTTCATTTTCACCGCCAGTGACATCTATTTCATATAATCCAAGAGTGGAGTAGGTATATTTTACGGCTCTATCTGCCAGAAGATCCCGGTCTACAGTCTCGACCCTGGCGATATTGTCAAAGGGCTCTGATGAGATTACACCGCCACCGCCAGTACTTCCACCACTACCGCCCGTAGAACCACTACTGCCCCCGGACCCGGAGGACGACTCTTCAGGTACCGTACCAATCAGGGCGAAGGTGCTGAAGTGGGATACATTTGCTATTATATAATTTTCTTCAGTGTTGCGTTCTACGATAGGAAGCGTTTCCCATGTATCGGTCGTTTCATTATATGTCCTGATCTGCAGGCTGCTTTCACTGACGCCAGAAGGCAGGGGCTCTGTATAGTTAAACCGTATCCGTATCGGGGGAACAAAGGTTGAGCCTGATGGTTCAAGTTCTACAAGTTCTCCAATCGATCTATCCCTTGAGGATAATTTTTCCCTGGCTTTTGATGGGAGATCAGCCAGGGAAGTAACGGTTATATTCGATAGTGGAGTTCCGTCACTTTTCAGAGCCCGCGTTCCTGCCGGGATTGTAATAGTCATGTTTCCTGAGGGGGACTCTCTAGTAACTGTTGTATTGGTTATGCCAGATTCGTCGGTTGATAATGGAACATCTATACTGCATTCCCTGGTCCTGAAACTACCAGTCCCGACTATATCCTGTTCGCTATAGGTCTTTCCTGTCAGGGTTGCCTGAGTATCGCCGCACTGGATACCTGTGTCATTTGTATAGAACTTTAACATTAACTTCTTATCGGCAGGGGTATTGTTCCAAAACGGTGCAGCACCATTTGGTCCAAATCTCACGGTTGAGATATTTAAATTGCCAACATCAAAACCTGCAGAATCATTGTTAAAGATAGTTACTGTGATTTCCCCATTGCTCTTTGGGTTAATTGTCTCCGGCTTAATTTCAATGCTAACAGGTATGCTCTCTGATGTACCCCCGCCTGAGGCGACAATATCGAAAGTTTCTGTTTCTGATGAGAATGCGGGCTTTTCTGTCCTGCCAGTGTTAAGGCTTGCGACCATGCTGTAACTGCCTACAGGCAGAGAAGTTGTATCGATGGTAACATCATAATCGTATTCTAATTTAGGCTTTACTCCATAACCATAACTATAGCCGTAACCGTAGCCATAACCGTAGCCGAAATCGGTTCCCTGATCAAGTACATCATCGAAACCGTAGCCATAGCCGTAGCCGTATTTGCCGGAAGGATTTTTATCATCGGGCGAAATGCTGATGTTCGAGTCGCCTCCGGGTATTGGCGTTCCATTAAGGTAGAAGGTACTTTTTTTATTGACACCAGATGGTCCTGTCAGGTCAAGGGATATGTTAGTTATAGGCACATACTGGTCAAGATCTTCGATATCTATTTTAATCTTGAAGCTTATGCTGCTTCCAGATGTGTACGAAGAATCAAGATCCGCTATTTTCACCGACACTGCCTGCGCAGGTCCTGAAATAATTAACATAATTACAATGAAAACCGTGATTAACGCGCTTGATAATATTGACTTTTTCTGTCCTTTCTTTACCACCAAATATTCCTCCTAAAGTTAATAACAATGACTTTTACAACCCACCCATATATATATTTATCTAATTTTGTAAATAATAATGGTTATAATCATAAGCACTATTACCCAATCCCGGTTTTGCTATTTTGCAGTATTGCAAAATACGATATCAATAAGATTATTTTGATACTAACAAGATTTACACATCAACTTCATGCTGAACTCATTCAGAATATCCTGGAGATGATTTGAAGAGAGATCATGCCGGGTTAAGATTTTTTAACTGATAATTTCATATGTCCTTAAAAAAATTGATGGAATACTTAAGGGTATGAGAAGGTGAGAGGAGAGGTGCGATGCCCCTCTACCCTACCAGCTGAACGCCACAGGCTTATCGGCACTGCGATAACTCTCTTTTTTCATAAAAAGCTATGTTATCAAAAAGCTCTCGCTACCGATGTCCCTGTTATTACCTCACCTCAACCAGATTTGCCACAAGAACTGCCTCAAGAGTTTCTTCCAACCATGACCGCCACCTCCGCATCCTACCGTGCTAATGTTATCCGACCCTGTTATGTCCTGTCCGCTATATGTTTTTCCAGTCAGGGTAGCCTGGGTATCTTCGCACTGGATACCTGTATCCTCTGTATCGAACTTGAGAATCAGCCTGTTTGCGGCTATGTTGCTGTTAATGACTGATGCATTGCCGGGTCCAAACTTCACAGTTGAAATGTCTATATCGGCGACATCAAAGCCAGCAGGCGTATTGTTAAGGATGAATACTGTAATTACCCCTTTGCTTTCCGGGTTGATAGTCTTCGGGCGAATATCGACGGTTACTTGAACAATAGCTGCAGAAATAGTGAATGCTGCTTGTGCTGAAGTAAATGCGGGTTTAACTTCCTTCCCTGTGTTGAGATTTGCGACCGCATTATAATTGCCTTCCGGGAGAGAAGTAGTGTCTATGGTGACATTATATGTATAAGTGATAGTACCCCCTTTGACTCCGTATCCGTAACCGTACCCGTAACCGTACCCATAACCGTACCCGTAGCCATAGCCGAAGTTATAGCCAGTCCCACTTTCACTATCTACGCCATATCCGTAGCCATATCCAAATTGACCGGGTTGAGGCGTATTAACAGGTGTTATGGTAATAGCGGTATCGCCGTCCGGGATTGGCGTTCCATCTAAAGTAAATGTCCTGTTGAGGTTTACAGGCCCTGTTACATCAAGAGAAATATTGGCTGCAGGCACATATTTGTCCGGATCGGTTATATTTACTGATACTGTGAATTCGATGCTATCACCTTTCGTATATGTTCCGCCCAGACCGGAAATGATTACCGACACTGCCTGAGCAGGTCCTGAAATCAACAGGATAATAACAATAAAAAGGGTTATCAACGTGCTTACCAAAAAAGATTTTTGCTTTCTTATCTTATTCATTATTTAACTTCCTCCTCAGAAATCCTTTAGGGTACTCATAATTAACTTTATTTAAAGCCAGTGATAGTTTTTACAATTTAATTTGTTTTGGTGGTTTTAGACAATTTTGATGAAAATCTCTTTTCTCTTGATATACACGTACGCAACGGCAGATATTATACCAACAAGGCCAATTATAACCGCCAGTTTTGTTGGCGGCGCTTTTACAGACGGAGACCCTGTAGCTTCCGGGGCCTCTGTAACCGCCGGCGCACTCTCCGGCAAGGCTATTGTTTCTAGCTGCTTCGCCTCGCCGGCTTGCGACCCTGCTATTGCAAAGGTTGAGAAACCAGGCGTATACGCTTCAAGATATGTGTAAGATCCATCTTTTGCTGTCACTGTGGTTTCAAGTTGAGACCATTTACTGCCTTCCCACCTGTACATCTTTACTTTGTCGCCTGAAATCCCTCCGGATGCAATCCATGAGTTCTCGACCTTGAATTTTATCCGGGCTTCCCTGACCTTTTTTGTGTTAATCAAGATATTCATGTATTTTGCGCCATCAATAGGTACAGTCACCAGCCTGGATCTATCTTTAAGTACCTCGACTCTTACAGAGATGCCGTTCTCATTCTCTTTTCCCGTGATAACTATCTCCGATATCCATTGCCCCGCTTTTAAGAAAGTGAACGCTACAGGCTTGCCAGACCGGAGATAACCCTCTCTCGTTTCATACAAAGCTATGTTATCAAAGGGCTCTGCGCTACCGATGACCCCGCCGCCACCGCCGCCACCGGAGCCGCCATCACGATGATCACCTCCGCATCCTGCGGTCTTGATGTTATCGGACCCTATAATGTCCTGCCCGCTATATGTTTTTCCGGTCAGGTTCGCCTGAGTGTCGCCGCATTGAATGCCTGTATCTTCCCTGTTGAAATGAAGAACCAGTTTTTTGTGATCGCGTACTTTCAGCCTGCCATCTTCCAGCTCTGTTATGACGAGTTTTTCATTGTCGCCTCCCGGGATTTTGTCCCAGGTGAACAAATCCCTGTCATCCGGATGATGCGGCGGTACGGTCTTGTATTTGATCACCTCTGCACCGCCAGGTCCGAACCTCACGGTTGATATATTTATACTGTCAACATCAAAGCCGGGAGGAGTGTTGTTAATGATCGTTACTTTAATTTCCCCTTTGCTCTTCGGGTCGATGCGATCCGGGCTAATTCTAATGCTGACAGGGACAGGTTGTGGCAGAATTGCAGGCGCCGTTCTTGCTGTGCGGGTCACCCATGTCCCGTTGGTATTGCCGCTCGTATCCCCAGTCCTTGTGGCGATAGTATGTTCCGTATCCGGAGCAAAACCTGTCGCGTTATAGAACCGTATGCCCTTTGGAACATTGTCTTTAAAAGTGCCGTCTATCCATACGCTTACACTGGCAAAGTCCGCATCTGTCGGGTCAATCCATGTCCAGTTGATATAAGTCGGGGCATAGGTTATATTATTCAGGCCGGTCACGCCGGCAGGAGACGTATTATCAATCAACCTGAAACTCCCGGTTTCCTGGAACAGAACACCCCGACCGGTGTTGACCTTTACCACTATATCATATGCCTGCGCGTTTGCACCTGTCGTATCGACCGTTATCTTATAGTTGAGCCGGGTGTAGGTGCCGGAATTACCGTATCCATAACCATAGCCGTAACCATAACCATAGCCGTAACCATAACCATAAAACCGGTACCCATACCCGTATCCGTAGTAGGGGAGGATTTCAGTGTTATTAGTATAACCGTAGCCGTAGCCGTAACCATTTGTCCAGCCATGCCTGTCTGCCAGAGAAATATTATAGTTATCCTTTATAACATTTGTACCCACAGAATTGAAATCACTTACATTGAAAAGGAGTTCTCCGCCGGGAGATCCGGGTATATCGGGAAGACCTTCTACGGATATGTTAGTGATAGGAATCCTCTCATTTGCGCCGATCGTTATATTAACGTAAAAAAAAGCTGTCTCCCCTGCCGCGCTGCCATTTATATTATTTGTGTCTATCGACACCCGGACTGCCTGAGCAGGTCCTGAGATGACCAGCATCGCGACAACAAATAGAGTGATCAACGTGCTTACCGTAAAAGATTTTTTCTTTTTCCTCAGACTGATCATTAAATTATTCTCCTCAGTGAATCATTTATGATACTCATAATAAGCATTATTTAAAACCATCGACAATTTACAATAGTTTCAATAGTTTTGACGGTTTCGGACAGTTTCGATGGTTTCAAATGGTTTATTCATTCGAGATGCTGAAAAAACTATGGTAATGTTTATAATTAGCATGATTATTATAACTATCATATTAATTATGCGCATTGCGATATTTCCATAGAAAATAATAAGTACCCCTTATAAAATACTAGAGAACGAGGTGGATAAAAATGTCGGCAAAAATTAATAAAAACGTAAAATTTCTTTTGGAACTTGAGTTTGCCGGACATTGCATCGCGATAATAAATTCCCGCAACCCTCGCGGGAATTTCAGCAGCATTATAAAGAAACAGGTGCATAGTTTATGAAAATAGAAAAAAAGCCGGTTAAACTGGCGATAACAATCCCGGCATACAACGAAGAGAACAGCATAGAAAAAGTCATTCGCGAAATACCTGGGATAATTGAAGGAATCGATGAGATCGAAGTAATAGTCATAAACGACGGCTCAAAGGACAGGACATCCGAGGCAGCAGAACAGGCGGGCGCAGCAGGATAATCGAGTTCCCTTCCAACAAAGGGCTTGCTATCGCCTTCAAGGAGGGGCTGAACGCAGCCATCGACAGCGGCGCCGACATCATAGTGAACATCGACGCGGACGGTCAGTACAACCCGCTTGAGATACCGAAGCTCATCAAGCCCATCCTGGACGGGAAGGCGGAGATCGTGCTCGGCTCAAGGTTCGCGGGGACGATCGAGCATATGGTGCCCCAGAAGAGGTACGGGAACAGGCTTGCGACTTTTGTGGTAGGTATCGCGTCCGGAATGAAAGTCTCTGACGCCCAGACGGGATTCAGGGCATTTTCAAGAGAGGCTGCCCTGCGGCTTGTGATCCATTCGGGTTATACATATACCCAGGAGACTATCGTCCAGGCAGCGCACAAAAGGATAAGCATGGTTGAGGTCCCTGTTGAATTCAGGAAGAGGAACGGCGACGGGCAGTCAAGGCTCATATCCAATATAATCAACTATGCGAAGAACTCGGCAATAACGCTGATAAGGACATATACTTCTTACAACCCCCTCAGGACGTTCACTTACCTCGGCGGCGGTATTTTCCTTCTGGGGATAGCTCTTGGCTCAAGGGTCCTGATCCATTTCATCGAGACGGGAATGGTCACCCCATATCTTCCCACGGCGCTTCTTGCGTCGGTTCTGGCTATAATCGGATTCCAGATAATCGTGATAGGGCTGATAGGGGACATATCCCATCAGAACAGGCATATTATGGAAGAGACGCTGTACAGGATGAGAAGAATAGATAAAGAAATACTTAGAGATAGGGATCTGGACCCGGTTAGAGAAGTGATGGCTTTAGAGAGGCGGATTTAAGATAAGAGCGGAGACGTTGCCAGGATGAAAGTAACAATGATCGGCACGCTTCCGCCGATAAAGGGCATTTCTCCTATAAGCATAGAACAATTGGTATATTTATATGAGAGTATGCATAGCTCAAAATGTTAGTTTAGCAGATCACCTTGCATTATCAACATATCTCCGAAGTATTACAAAATATTTAGCAAAGCAAGAATCTATTGAACTAGTATTACTACCTCTCAAAGGTTCTCATATTCCAAGCGATATTCCTCAGAATATAGAGATTCATGAAATAGAGGGTAGCCTTTATTCTATAAAAGGAAATATTAAATATGCATATAATCTTTATAAAAAAATTAGTGAATTAAGTAAGGAGAAGCCAATAGATATAATTCACTGCCTATATCCAAACTCAGCGATACTCGGTGCTTGCCTTTTTAAACGAAAATCGCCAAACACTAAAATTATTTATGATATCCGTAGCCCTTGGATAGAAATGAGCATTGAAAAGAAGACTATTCCAAAATTTATGATTCCAATTTATCGCATGTTGGCATACCAGAGTGAAAGAACTCTGGCGAAACATGTTGATGGGTTTATCTTTATAACAGAAGGATTAAAAAAATTTTACGAAGGCTTAATTGAACTCGATAACAAGCCTACAACTGTGATACCATCCGGCGTTGATATTGATATGTTTTCCTCTATAGATAAGAAGAATGCAATTAGAACAAAGTATAAAATATCTGAAGAAGATTTTTTAATAGGTTATGTCGGTGTGATCTCTAAGATGAGAGAACTAGATTTCATTTTGAATACATTTAAAAATTTAATTAATAACAATAAAAAATATAAATTAATGTTTGTTGGCGACGGTGACGCTAAAGAATATTTAGAGAAATTATCTACCGAGCTTAAAATACAAGATAATGTCATCTTTACAGGGAGAGTCCCTTATGAACAAGTTCCTTACTATATGTCTGAATTTAACTTGGGGTTATGCCATCTTCCAGACAAGTTTGTTTTTAGATACAGCTTTCCAATGAAGGTCTTGGAGTATCTCGCTTGTGGTATTCCTGTTTTAGCATCAGATATTGAGGCACATAGAGAGATTGCTATGCAAGTAGATAATATAAGATTGTACAAAAATGAAGAAGAAGCCCTTACAGTTAGTTTATATAATTTTTCTAATCTAAAACCCGATAACAAGAGAATACAAGATTTCTCTTGGTTTAATTTAACAAATAAGATTATTGATAGTTATAAGAGGGTTTTATAATGAGTAAAAAATCCGAATATGTTTCCCTGAGTATAATTTTAGCTCTTGCCTTTGTATTAATAACTCACTCACAATTCAAAATAGACACTCTTTATTCCTATGATGCATATTTTCAAAATGGAATTTCTCGTATTATTTTAGATAGTGGAGATGTTGTCTATGATGTCTTAGAGCCCCCATATGCTGCATCATCCACTGTAGTGACAATAGGTTATGTTCCAATGCCCCCTATTTCTCAAACAATTCTAAGTCTTGTAACATCTTCTAGTCTATTTTTTGCTGCAAAAATATATATTATAACGTTTTTTTTCATGCTCATATTAACAATCTATATACTTACAAAAAAAATTACAAAATCACCAGTAGCTTCTATTTTTTCTTCATTTGTTTTCATATTTATACCGATTGTTTTTTATAGATTAAATTATATTGTAGGCGAATCTTCTGCATTACTTTTATGGTTATTAATATTCTTCATACTCATAAACCAAAAAGCTACAATGCTTAATATTTCCTTGGTTCCTTTGTTTGTGGCAGGGTTAACATTTCATCCAAGAAGTCTAATTTTTTATTTACCACTAATGATTATTCTATATCTATTGAAGAATGGATTCTCAAAAAACAATATAAATATAAGAAATCTAGTAATTGTTTTAAGTATTACTATTATAGCTATTCCATTCTTGAAATTTTTTATTTTGAATCTATTGGCATATTCTAAGCAAGGAGCAACCTATATTCTATTTCCCCCAATCACCGTACAACCAATCACTTTTGATTTTATATCCTCTCAATTTGGGATTTTTGTTTTACTAATTTCATTTTTTGGATTAATTTATCTATTCAAAAATATCAAGAAGTTTGAATATCAATTTCTAAGCGTATGGTTACTTCTTGGATGGATGCTTATTTTTGTGGGGTTTTATCTTTCATTTCCATCGAATAGACTAACCTTACACCTAGGTGTAATATTAGCATTATTATGTGGCTGTGTGCTACAACTAGTTAAAAACAACTCCCAACGGATAATGATACCATTTATCCTCTTTTTGCTAATTGTACCTGTAGTTCCTATTTTCAATAAATCATCTTGGCATAATCCCTTTTTAGGGTGGGGGAATGAAGAAAAAAAAGCTATGATGTTTTTATCAAGCAACATAGTTGAAAAAGAACATGAGGAGGATTACTTAATTTTCACATCAGCATATAGTTTGCCATTTGGATATGGTTTAAAGCATATAGAGTTTAATGAAACATTACTTGCTGAGATATTAAGTAGTAGCACAGAGCAAGATTTATTATTAAAATTTAATCAAAAATACCCTAGTAAAAAGGTAGTTTATATCATCAAAGAAAATTACGCAAATAAGATTATCAGCAATCGATTTCCAATATTGAAAAACTTGGATGACGGTAAAATAATTTATAGTAGTAGTAAAGTCCAGATATACCGTTATCCTATTAAGGGGATTGAGACATGAAAATAGGGATAATTACAGGTCTTTTATACCCCTGTACAAAAAGCGGTCCTGCCATAGTTACATATAATCTGGCAAATTATTTAGCAAAGAAAAATATTGAAGTTACAATATTTGGTGCAATAAAACAAAAACAATCCACCGAAATAGAAGAATATTATCCAAAGGTGGATTTGAGAACACATGTTGAAAAAAGTACGTTTTCTGTGCTTTCTTATCAATTCAAATATATAAAGCAAATTAATAGTAAAGATTTTGATATTCTTCATCTTGAAAATCTACCTGGAGCTAGGGGTTTCATAATAGTTCCACTCCTACATGCTTTAAATAATAATGTTAAGATAATCCAAAAAATACATGGATGGCCTCCAACCGAATTAAATTTTAGATTTGATAGCGTTTTTAAAAGAATTATGTACCGGCTCCATTGGAGCGTTGCAAAAGAGATTATACATAATTACAGCGATAAAATTATTGTGAATAGTAATTTTATGAAAGAGACTGTAAGTAAAGATTTTCACAAGCATATCGATGTAATCCCAAATGGCATAGATTTAAATGTCTGGAAACCGGCAAAAAAAATAAATATAAAAGGGAGAAAGAATGTTGTTTTTGGGGGAGATTCTCTATAGAAAAGGGTGTAGATCTTATTATAGAATCTGCAAAAAATATTATAAAAATGGACACGGATGTACACTTTTATTTAATTGGTGATGGCCCAATTTTAGAATCCCTTCAGCAACAATCTAAGAAGGCTAAAATAGAAAGAAATATACACTTTATGGGTTTCTTACCCCTTCAAGAACTTATAAAGTATGCATCTACGGCTGATATTGCTATATTCCCATCTCGATATGAGCCTTTTGGGATGATGATCTTAGAAGCGATGGCTCTAAAAAAACCAATTATAGCCACAAATGTAGGTGGTATAAAAGAGATTATACAAAATTATAATAACGGAATTTTAGTAAATCCTGACAGCAATGAGATATCCGAAGCGTTGGTAAAACTTCTAAAGGATGAAGAGTTACAGGAGACATTAAGTGTAAATGCATATGAAACATCAAAAAGATATGATTGGGATAAGGTTTGTGAAAGTTATATAAACTGCTATCAGACGATTGGTGGAGACTTAAAATGAAAAATGATATTATTAAACCAATAAGTTCAGAAGGTGTTCACGAAACAGTATTAGAACTAATATTTAACAAAAAAGGTAAAGTTTTAGATGCTGCGGCCGGTCAAGGATTTTTATCGAAAATACTTTTGGAGAGAGGGTTTGAAGTTTATCCGGTTGATATAAATACTTCCCAATTTTCTTATGGTAGATTAGAATGTCAGGCTGTAGATTTAAATAAACAATTACCTTTTGAAGATAATTTTTTTGATTTCATTATTAGTGTTGAAACCATAGAACATTTAGAGAATCCTTGGCATTTTATAAGGGAATTAAATAGAGTTCTGAAAAATGAAGGTCAATTAATAATTACCACGCCAAATGTAACCAACATATTCTCAAGAGCGTTATTCCTGACTAATGGGAGATATGTACTTTTCTCCAAGCGGGACGTACAAAATAAATATCATATTACACCTCTCCCAATGTGGATCTTAGAAGGAATTCTAGAACGAGAGGGTTTTAAAACAGAAATAATAACATGCAGTAAAGGCTATATTCCATTATTTAAAAAATATTTTAAAACCAAAGAATTATTATTAGGGCATGTATTGATAGTGTCTGCTAGAAAAATTAAGTAGCACAGTAAAAACTTGTGTGATCTCATCATGTTGAATAAATGCAAAAATCGATACAAATTATTTATCTCCTTAACTATACTATGAACTATTCCGTTATCCAAATAGACCGAGGTTGACTTGGGCGCATTAGCACTCGGCACATTATACTTCATCCTCGTCCAGATAGTATTCCTAGCCAGCGGCTACGCCATCCACGCAGGTCTCGGCAGGATGCTGGGTCCTGAGCTCTACGGCACCTTCGGCGTTGTTATATCTCTTGTTACCATGTTCAACTTCATCCTCACAACCGGACTTCCCCAGGCAGCCTCACGCCATATCGCGCTGGATAAAGCGAACACATTCGCCGTGAAAAGAGCTGCTAATAAAATCATGCTGTATCTTTCTACAGGCATTTTTTTAGCCTATTTCCTGCTTGCGGACATGATCTCATCCCTTCTCCTTGACCCCGGGCTTGCTATCTATATCAGGATATCTGCCATTATAATTCCGGTATACGCATTCTATTCTTTATATACGGGCTTCTTGAACGGTTTGAGAGAATTCGGAAAGCAGGCAAAAGCTATGATCTCTTACAACATTGCGAAGGTCGCAGGGATTTTCGCCCTTGTACTGATGGGATTCTCAGTCGGCGGAGCAATCGCAGGATTCGCCCTTGCGCCGCTTATAGGCCTTATTGTTGCAGGCTACTATTTCAAGCCCGGGGAGGCGGAGAACGGGTTTAAACAGAAAAAATTGGTGGATTTTGCAATACCCGTAATAATATCCTCGGTCGCATTTAATGCTCTTATGAGCCTTGACCTGTTCTTTGTGAAAAGGATAATTGCCGGGGATGGTGTCGGCTATTATACCGCTGCTTCCAATCTCTCAAGGCTTCCTTTCTATGCCTTAACAGCGATGGGCACAGCCCTCTTCCCTGCGATCGCCGCATCAAGGGACAGGGAGCAGATCCAGAATTATTTAACGGGCGCGATGAAATATCTCCTGATAATGCTGTTCCTGATAGTAGCTCTTATAAGTGCGACATCCGGCAGCCTTGTTACTCTCTTCTATTCTTCAAAATATATCCCTGCCGCATTACCGCTCAATACATTGATCTTCGGTCTTGGGTTCCTGACGCTCTTTTCCATTTTCACAACGGTGATAACAGCAACCGGAAGGGCTAAATCCGCTATGCTTTTTTCCATAGCCGTGCTGCCGGTCGCATTCATTGCCAATGCCGCTCTGGTGCCTGTTTATGGTCTGGAAGGCGCTGCTATGGCAACTACAATTGCAGGATTTCTTGGCTTTATAGCAGTTCTATTTTATGTGCACAGGATTGCCGGAAAAGTTGCCGAGCCGCGGTCAGTACTCAGGGTCGGGCTGGCGTCTGTCATAGTATTCATATTGATATCGCAGATCCATGTCTCACCTATCCTTTTGCCTGCTCTGTATATTGGAATGTCAATTTTATATTTTGGCATTCTTGTTATTCTGAAAGAGGTAGGTATGGAGGATTTAAATAAGTTAAAAGAGAGTTTTGAGGGCAGGAAACTATAATCGTAAAAATTCAGGTATTATGTTCAAAAAAAAACTGGAGGATGCACTTAACTGGATAAAAGAACCTGTTATACAGGATATTAAAAATGTTTTTATACGTACCTACATCCAGCTATCAATTCTCTTCGTTATTGCCATCTTCCTGAAAGAGATCGGGTTATTGCCCACATATTTTTTGAATTATATACTTTTCGGATACCTGCTGCCGGTATTCGCTATTCCGCTTCTTCTTGAGCACGAAAAATCAGGTAAACCGGGAATTCGGATAAAAACTGTCTATATCTATCTGGCATTAATCATCCTGTTTATCTTTACCATAAGTATTCGGCTGCTGCCGTACGCTGATAATTCTATCCCTCTCGGCTATGACACAGGATACTATAAGTACACGATTGACCTGTACCTGAATACCCTTCCCGGCATACCTGAATCATCGCTTCCTTTATGGATAAAACAAATGCATGAGCAGGGGTTTTTCGTCCTGTTCGATGCATTGCATATTTTTAGCGGTATGGATTCGATACAGGCGCTCACCTACCTATTCCCGTTCCTTTCTGCCCTGCTTCTTCTACCCCTGTTCATTTTAACAAGATGGATTTTTGATGAAAAAGCAGCCGTACTTGCCAGCGTACTTTACGCCGTATCCTATACCCAGTTCACAGCATTTACATTTATGTATCTGAGGAACCTCCTTGGTATGTTCTTTTTATTATTAGCCCTTTATGCTCTTGAAAAAAAGAGATATGCGCTTATTGCCATCATGTTCGCCGCCCTTGGGATATACCACAGGCCGGAGTTTCTCATATTTTCTCTTATATTAGCAGGTTATTTCCTGAAAAACCGCGACACAAAGCTCATGTATTCAATATCATTAACTGCGATCCTCATCGCCCCCTTCTGGCTTCCAAGGGCTGATCAGTATTTTTCATTGATATCCGGAGTCTCAAGTACCATGGTTCAGAACATTCAGAGTGAGCCCGCAGGAGGTGGTACTTTCTTCGGTTTTAACATATACGAATGGGTATCTCTGGCATATCTCCCCTTCGGCATAATCGGAGCCTTATACCTGGTTCATAGAAAAACGTGGAACTCCCTTCTTATCTATTTTATGATCAACGGGGTAATTGTAGTTTTTAAACTTTTCTTCTTCAATCGCCTGATCATAGATTTGGATATAGTGGTACTGATCCTCGCGTCAGCCGGAATACTGTACACGTTCTTAACAAGCAGGAAAATACCCCAGATAGCAGGGGTCGTTTTCGTTCTTCTGCTCGTGGTCTCAGGTGGAATTGTCACCCTTCAGAAAGCCGATGAAGTAAAGCCGTTTGCAAATGAAGGGCAGATAAGCGCCCTGGAGTGGCTCTCAGAGAACTCGGAGCCGGATGCCTTCATACTTGCGACAAGCTACGATGCTCCGTGGGCACTGGCATGGGGCAACAGGAGAGTACTTGCCCCGGGACTTTTTGAATGGGATAATAGCGGCAAAGAAAAGTGGCTTAGGTTTTTAGCTACGAACGATCCTTCCGAGGCAGTGGACTTCCTAAAAAAACATGATGAAAAGGTTTATATATTTTACTCTTTTAACAAGTTCAACTGGATGAATCTTGAAAAATTTAATAACTCATCTTTCACTAAAATTCCGCTGAAGGATGCCGTAGTTTATCGCTATGACGGAAATAAGTGATATAATTTCGGTATACTTCTGTTAAAGTGTTTTAAGATGATTATAAACCGAAATAAACTGTAATAAACCGTAAAAATTGATAAAAACGATAGATAAGTTATTATTTTATCATAATCATCATAATCAACATAATAAGAACTGATGGCTATGCGAATTATTGTATACACGATCCCATTTACAGCAGTACTTTATATTTTATATCTCAGTCTGTATGCTCCTGTGTTGCCTGATAACCCCCCCATTCCAACAGGATCAGATTCAACAGTCTACACTATAGATGTAGGAGCGCAGGATAGTAAGGGAGATGCTGTACTTCAGGGACCTTTTGACAGGACTTCATATCCGATAAGTAAAGGTAATGTCACTTACAGATTCATTGAAAAAGATCTTGTTTACTTTAATAGTCCGGTTAAACAAAATTTCAGCAGGGTAAAAGTTGAAATGAAATTTATAGACACAATCCCGCAGGGCTATGAATTTAAAGTGGGGATGAAAAATAAAAAGGAGTGGAGCTACGTATGGAATACTCTTTATAACCCATTTTATGCATCTCTTGGAACGTTCAATCTGACAGGGGAAGATAGCCGGATCCGTGTTTATTCGCTGAATGCCAATATTACAACCCCTATCTCATCCTTTCTTAGTTCTCCTTCCGAGGGTTCTACAATAGCTACAGATGCCCCTGTCGAAATATATAATGACCCCGCTGCCACGTACAAGGAGTCCGGTTCAAGCATCGGTGAACTCAGGGGAGTCCATACCTTCTATATTTACACTAAAGGGAACCTGAGCTTATCCGTGAAAAAGCAGGACCTTAACTGGTACAACGGCCCGGATGTTCTTGATATAAACCTTTACTCCCCTGCAAACGAACTGATAAAAAACATAACGATATCAGATGACGGTAACCTGGGAAAAGATAATATTAAAGGACATCTGCAAAATGGCACACTTGGGTCAGTCGTTAAGGAGGGTATTTATAAAGTCACTATGAGAGGTGGAAGCGATATCCTTATTCGGAAAATTGAGCTTAACAATGGCAACATTGTAGTGCAGAACCCTTTCCTCGCAGGTGTACAATATACCTACTCTACAAGGTTTAACCTGTACACAAGGGCTGCGACCGGAGATAGGTTAGGGTTTATGACTTATCACAATGAAGGTCTTCAAACTATACGCATAACCAATGGTAACTATACTAGATCACTTAATATTTCTACAGTTAATAGCTGGCATTACATAGACCTTCCTTCAAGCAATGAGCTTTATAAGATAGAAATTCCAAAAGGCAATATCTTAATAGATTCAGATAGCTATTTCTCGTTCTCAAAAGATTCATATTTTACCCCTCAGGCAATTAAAATACTTCCCCTGCAGGATAGCATAGACTGGCTTAAAATAAATAAAGTGGATTATATTATTATCCCCAACAGCCAGGAGTCTAAAGATGGCAACTGGACTATTGCCAGTGTCGAATACGATCTTTCAGACGCCTATATAAATAATAATACACTAAATTTTGCTATAAGCGCGCCGCACCTCAATAAATACAATTATTCAGTACCTGTGGACTGGATCAGGATTTACCTGGAGGAATAGCATGAATTTCAGGATTATAATGCTTTTCTGTTTGCTGCTGCTCGTTGGTGCATCTGCCGCAGGGGAGGAGATCAGGTCGCCGGTTTGTCCCGTGAGCTTCGGGAGCACGCCGTGCATCATAAACATAACAAATTCTCCAAGCCTTCTGAGCGACTATGAGGAGATTTACATCGATACCTCGAATGGCTATTATTTGACCGATAGCAATTTTTATTATGCAGGATTGAACTATAAAAACAGCCAGATTGATTTATTTTCCATACGGCATAACGTAAGTAGCATAAATACCGGGAAGGCTGTATTAACCGGCGAGTTATATAAAAATGATAACAGTTTGCAGGTAATCATTGGAAAAGAGCTTATTTTAAAGAACGGGTACACCCTGGAACTTGTTGACGCAGGTGAAGACGGCGCCGTTTTTTCTTTGAAGAGAAATAATGTAATACTCGAAACCGGCACTGTGAACAGGAATAAAATCTTCTCCTATAATATTACTATAGATGGAAAAGAGATCGAGATTTTTCGTACAAAACTCACAGGTATCTTCGGGAATAGTGCGGTTATCACAGGTACCTATCTGAGAGATACCAGAATAATAAGGAATGGAGAGTCTTTTGGGGATTACGAAATAAATTTAAAGGATATAGACGGAGACAGGGATGTTGATATAGTGTATTCACTTAAAAACAAAACTTTCCTGCCCGATGAAGGAGCAACGCCTTTACCGGGTGGCTTCTTCACTTTACGAACATATCCTGCTTATGTCCCATTCTATGAATCTCTTGATAGGTTCAATCTCATAGGGAAAGATAGCAATTTCAGGATATATTCTATAAACGATAACCTTAAAATGTCGGTTCCCTCTTTTTTGAGCTCCCCTCCTGATGGCTCAGTAATAGCCGCCGGTTTACCTGTCGGGATAAACACAAAGCCCACAGTCACTTATAAGGATTCAAATTCAATCATAAGTGAACTCAGGGGAAATCATATCTTCTATATTTATACTGCCGGAGACCTGAGCTTATCCGTGACAAAACAGGATCTTAACTGGTACAACGGCTCGGATGCCTTTGAAGTAAAGCTTTATTCTTCTGCAAACAAATTGATAAAAAATATAACCATTCCGGATGACGGAAATGCAGGAAACAATCACATCTCAGGGTATTTGCAAAATGGAATTCTCACGGCTGAAGTTGAGGAGGGCATTTATAAAGTAACTATGATCGGGGGAAACGGCGATCTTATTATCAGGAGCGTTGAGCTTAACAAAGGCAATATTGTAGTTCAGAACCCCTTCCTTGCAGGCATACTTTACCCCGATCCTGTAAAGTTTAATCTGTACACACGGGCAGGCGATAGATTGAAACTTGATACATACCATAACACGTCGGTTCTTCCCCAAACTGTGAACATAAGCAGCGGCAGCTATATACAATCTCTGAGCATAACTCCGGATAAAGTGCCGTACTATATTGATCTTCCTCCCGGTAACGAACTGTATAAAATAGAAATCCCTAAGGGAGATTTTATAATAACCGCAAACAGCTACTTCTCCTTCTCAAGCGACTCGTACTTCAGCACTTCATCGGCTAAAGTCCTCCAGCTGCAGAACAGCATGGACTGGCTGAATAAAAATAAGGTTGATTATGTCATCATCCCTTCCTCGAACCCCTTTACCGGCCTTTATTTTTATAAAACTAAAACCGATAAGGAATACTATGTCCGCTCCCCGAAAAGCCCGTGGGCGGACTACACCATAGATACGTGGTCGGCACCCAATATCTTTCATTTTAACCCTGCCGAGAACAACACATGGGAATATCTGGTCATGAATAACAGTGGTGTGACTGATCTTAACAGGGACCGCCTGAAGTACGTTGCTGTCCGGACGCAGGGGAATATAGGCTATCGCGGGGAGTTCTATAAAGTCATGGATGAAACTCTCCCTGAGATGGTGTTATCAAGAAAAGTATCGGATATCGATAACAAAACCCTGCTGCTTAATAGGGAATGGCAGGTGGGCGGAATATATACGCTGGCTCTGGAAGATGTTGACAGCGAGGGAAAATTCGCAGTACTGGAACTCTCCCGGTTGAACATGCCTGTTAGCAGGCAGATAATTTCCAGGGGCAGTATAATGTTTTATAACATCTCCTTAAAAGGAAAGGACGTTACGATCTTCCAGGCTAAACTCACCGATGTTTTCCACGGAGCAAATACAGGCATAGTCAAGCTTTCGGATATAGAGCTTTACGATGAAGATATGACCGTAATAAAAAGCGGGGCATCTGTAGGGAATGAAATATTGACTTTATCAGATGTTAATAATGACGGGCTTCTCGATATCGTGGTTACGCGGAACAGCGTTTTTAATATCGAGAAAAGCACGAGGAAAACGTTATTCAATTCGTATCTTGACCTTGTGGCGGACGGTGGCGGGACTTTCTATCTTGAGCGTAAGGTAATTTCACCATCGGCAGTAACGAACAGCTCGAATATAGCCAGGGAAACAAGCTATACGCTTGCCCCGTATTTCCCGGGGAACAATATGACGCTTACCTTCCCTGATTTTGATATAACCGCCATAGCCCTTGATGTCTCAGGGCTCATCGACCAGGTTAAAGCCAGTCTGAAGGAACTCAAGAACATGCCCGATGATATCATCGTCGTCCCGGATGGTGTGGTATACAAATATTTCTCGATATCGATAGATAAAGAGAACATAAAGAACGCAACAGTTTATTTCAGGGTGAACCGCCAGTGGTTAACCTATAACAATATCAGTGACACCTCTGTTGCATTGTCAGAGTTCCATGATGGTTCCTGGGAAGCCATTCCGACATACGTGACCGGAGGCGACGGGAAGTTCGCGTATTATTCGGCAAAGGTCAATGACATTTCTGCGCTGTTCTCCATTTCAGGAGGCATATCATCAGACCGGGTTTTAGCATCGCAGGCGGATATTGCATCGCAGGCGATCCCGGATGCAGGAAAGGCAGGACTGTTAGAAGAATATAAACAATCGGGTATCGCAGCAATGTCTCTGGCACAGGCGGGAATCGGTCAAAATCCCAGGTCTGATCTCAATTTGATAATACTGGCTTTTTCATCCATCTCGGTCGTTATCTCAGTATTTCTCGTGGCACGGAGAGCCGGTGTGTTGAACAGCAAAACAGTTTCATTTTTATCAAGACTTTGTTCTGAAATATTCAATTCACTGCTTCTTACGTTCCTGCTATTGTTACTTATAGATAATATATGGGACAACAGCGTAACAAAAAATCTGAACCTGAATCACCTGATGATCATAGTGTTCATTTTTGGGATCATATCATTATATGGCAATAAAACCGAAACCGACAAAATTACAGTAGCCACTAAAAAAGAATATATAACCACAGCCGGTATAGGGATACTGGGAATGATAATCATCTGGTCTAAAATAAATTATATGGGCTTCATCTCCTATCCGATATCTATTATAAGCGGGATATTGATCGTGTTATTATCTTTCCTGATGCTTGAGGATAACGATGTACTTAATTGAACAAGAGGTATGCTAAAATGGATCTGGTAGAGGCACTGCGAATAATTTTCGGCTCATTTTTTGTTCTGTTCATTCCGGGATTTGCATGGAGTTTTGTGTTCTTCGCAAAAGATGAGATCGATGCTATCGAGCGCACCGCGCTGTCATTTGGTCTTTCCATAGCCATAATACCTTTAGTGATATTTTACCTGAATTACCTCCTCGGTGTTAAGATCACGCTCATCAACTCCACCATAGCGATCCTTCTCCTGACCCTGATCCCGACTGCTATCTACTTTGCAAAAAAGCGGGGCTTAATGCCGGATAAATTATCGGATTTACGAAAACTCTGGAGGTCCTGAATACGTTTAGTGAGTTTTATTTAAATAAGCGAACCATCCCGTTACGGAAGCTATTTTAACATTTTTATGGGTACTAATAAATACTAATAAATACAGAATTAGTAATTGAATCCAGTAACGGAACCGGTATTACATCAAGAAGCCTTCAATATAACATCATCCACCCAAAATATACCATGTCCGTTGTAGATATTAGCGTACACCGACACATAAGCCGTATCCGCGCCTGTTGTTATAGTTCGTTGTTTCTTAGTCCAGCCATAAGTGCCTTTCGGGAAATATACCGGAGTATTACGCAACCATCCATGATTTACATCGTATTCGGCTAACCTGACTGCTGGTGCATTACCGCCAAGAGAGTAACCTTTACCCCAGGCTGACAGGTTGTATGTCTTATAGCTTGTTGATGGTAAGTGGTCGGATACTACATCACCGGATATTTTATTTGTTGTCCCTGAAATATATACTCTAACTGATTTGTTGCCACTGTGGTGAACTGTACTCCATGCAGGAGTATTACCATACATGGTAGCTAACCACCAGTTGTCAGGTCTTGTACTACCACTTTCAAACCCCGGGTTTTTAGTAGATTGGTTGTGGGTGCAGGTGTTGGCGTCGGGGTAACAGCAGGATTTAGTTGAGTCATCATTTTATCCAGAGCTGATTGACCTTTTGTATCTGCCGCTGTATGACTTTCAATCGGTACTACTACATTATCTTCTGTTGTAAAAACAATATATGTCACACCGCTCTCTATACCACCATAAGCAGGGTCAGGATCAATGCCCAGTGCAGATGCCATTGCATAACTGATTTCGCCTATTGCCAGCCCTGCACTATTGCCGCCATCTCTGCCCCTCTCATCACCAAAGACGCCAAACTCCATTTTATCATTGTAAAGGACTACCCCGGCTTCTCCGCCATATATATTGCGGGTCGCATAGTCAAATATTGGGTTAGGGGTTTCTGGCAGTACGTACCAGGGCAGTAGTTCGGCATTTAAAGGCCTGCCATCTGATTGCGTGAACGAGGTCTGCCCCTGATAATATGGGTCAGTATTACTGTTGCAATGAGTTGTTGCCTGTCCGTCACAATCAATCGCTCCTGAACTTGTGTATACATACGCGACTGGATTTGTTGGAAGTTTATAAATGTAAACTTGTCCTTCCCCATACGATGTTTGCATCGGGTTACTCGGATTGATGGCGTTTGATGGTATCATATACGGTTGTATTGCTGACATTATTTGGGTTGGTGTGTATGTGGCAGCTATCGCAGTCGTGGGAATCACCGATACTGCGGCGACAATTAAAACTAAACATATATTCTTATTCATAATATATTAAAAGATTGGAATGTGTAATAAATGAGTAAGATATTGTAGCATGTGTTATGTATCGATATCGAATCCTGTATTTGGGGAATCCCATATATCGAGAAAGGATAGTCTCTGAGTCTATTAAAGTGCCTTTCTATTCTTCAGTTTTTCTTTAAGCTCATCGGCATTATAAAGGAATATCTCGTTAGCGATACTAATCAGTTCCTGCGAGCACTCGGCCTGGGAATAAACCTGTCCTGCTACCAGGTCGATCCAGAATCGAGGCAAATGCTTCATTTTATGGACCATGCCGCCCTCCATATCAGGTGCAGCATGCAGGATTCTTTTGATCCCGGAAGTTATCATTCGTATCAGGCACATGGGACAGGATTCAAGGGACGTGTACAGCGTGAAGCCTCCCGGATTATGAATATTCGGATGAGCATCTTCAAACTTATCCATAACTACCATTTCACCATGCCGGTCGCTGCGGAAGTATGGGTTGAACACTTCGTTATGACCCTGGACAACTATATTGCCGTTAACGTCCGTCAAAATGCACCCGACACCGAAATTTCCGGAATTCAAAGCCTCCAGTGCCAGTATGTCCGCAAGCCAGATATAACTGTCATCAGGATATGCATTATCGGATTCATACTCCGTGAGCCGGGCTTTAAATTTATCAATATCCCTGTTCTCTGGATTGATCTTTGCAAGTTCATGCAGTCCTGACTCACTTATCTGTTCAGATATCATTGTAAGATACTAAGCGGTTATGAGCAATTAGCTTAACTATGAAACATATTGGGCTGGACAATAAAGTTGGAGTGAAAGCTGGGATATTTTCATAAACTATGCAGTACAATTGATTATTTGAAGAGATTCCAAAAAAGGTGATATCATGGTCAGATTAGAAAAGCAGGGCGATTCGTTCGTAATGATAACAGGCACAGTGCCGAAGATGGACGTGGATATATTGATCAACGCCATATCAGAGCTTCATAAAAACCCGCCGGATAGGAACAAAATAAAAGAAGGTATCCTGTATCTTGATAACTCTGCGGGTACGGACCTTCGGAAAGAGATCAGGATACTTCTTCAAAATACCCTGGAAAGGGAAGCCTGACCAGCCTTAAAAAGCCCAGTCATGTCGCAGTTGTTCCTGATCCCCATCATAAGCGTATTTGATGTACACGATGTTGCTATCAGGGAATGGCTTGGCAGGCTTGATGAATCCGCTCTGCGAAACCATCTTGAGTATCCCTTCAAGCTTGACCGGTTCTTCCCCGAGGATTCGCAGCATGCCCTGGTGAGCGTGGATGAAATACATAATGAGATCTTGCGTTTGCTTGATATTATCAATCCCCGGGCTGTTTTCCTTGATATATCGGTCGATTTTGTAGAGCTTGAGAATAAATACAATGAAAGATTGATATCGCCCCTTGAGTTCTGGTCGGATTATTACCAGATATCAGCCAGCGTTGACGGGTCGCAGGCTCTCTATTGTGTCTACATCAAAGGCATTATCGATAA
This sequence comes from Candidatus Methanoperedens nitratireducens, assembly GCF_900196725.1. GTDB lineage: Archaea > Halobacteriota > Methanosarcinia > Methanosarcinales > Methanoperedenaceae > Methanoperedens > Methanoperedens nitroreducens_A. The sequence goes on from NZ_FZMP01000249.1 coordinate 41,949, forward strand.
GGAGATAAGGCTTATTGAGAGCAGGGAGCGCCTTCCGTTAAGCGTTGTTTTTTACGGCCAGGATATTAAAAGCAGGGAGGAACTCATTCCCGTCTATGAACATACCCGCGACACAGACGACGAATTCCTGCTGCAGGTAGCAAGAACGATCAATGAAATAGCATCATTACATAAGCTGCCTGAGCACCTGTGGTACGCCCCCATGCAGGTAAGGCAGACGGCTATTTCATACGAGGAAACAGAGGAATTTTATAATGAATTATTGAACCGCCTTAAGAGATTACTTAAATTCAAGGTCAGGAGTTACATTATTAAAAGTTTAAGCGGGCATGCCCTGGAATTCCTGCAGGCGTACGAGAAGTTCCTGGATTACAAGATGAGAATAGACGAACTAAAATTTTCAAACATACTTGACGGTTTAAAGCTCCTCACAATTCAGTCAGAACATCCTTCTATCGTTATATTCTGCACGCCGATGCATTATTGCGCTCTTCTGGATTCTTTAAAAAAAGATAGATTATTAGCCGGGATGGGCATCAGGACCGGGGATATCGATATCCGGGCATTGTTGAATAAAATGAAACCGTTCCTCCAGAAGAACCGGATAATGCAGAGCAACTACGATATAGCTTTGAACATACTCGGATTTAAAAAGTCTCCGAGATTCGACAACCCGGGTTCCAGGCTTATTCCTTCGTTAGATACTCCACATTTGAACTTACAGAACGGTAGTACTTCATGAATTCATGTATCTCCGGCGGAAGCTGTGTGGAAACAGGAAGCCCGAGAGCCTGTGCATCCGCTGCCGATATCATCTCGGAGTGTATCATCTCGCCGCCTGTAAGTTTTTCGACAACCTGCTCCTGCTTTTCCCTGTCATCGAACTTGCCTTCAAGCAGCTCGTTCACCATGCCCTTTGTGAATTTAAGCGCTTTTTCCGATATGTCGCTCATCATAAGCGTCGTATCAGCAGCCTTAAGCCCTTTTTTACTTGCCACATGCAGCCATGAAGGCGCAGGAAAAACACCTCGCAGGATATCGCCAACCTGCGGGTCGACAGGACCCAGAGAGGCATCTTTATCCATAATTATCTCAGTTGCTGCCAGAGCTATGATCGTCCCGCCCGACATTGAATAGTGCGGAACGAAAACGCGCGTTCTTACGTTGTGGTTTTTCAGGGCCCTTGCTATTTGCATGGATGCATGCAGCTGCCCCCCGGGCGTGTGGATTATCAGGTCTATGGGCTTATCTTTGGCTTCGCGTATGCCCCTTAATACCTCCTGCGCATCTTCCACGTCTATGAACTGGTAAACAGGTATCCCGAACATGGAGATCGCTTCCTTCCTGTGAATCATCGTCAGGATCTTCGTCCCCCATTTTCGCTCCATTTCACGGATTTTGGAAAACCTCCTCCTTCGCGCCGCGCTTACCTGCCATTGCGGATAAATAAGCAAATAAAGAAGGATTATCACACCGAGGACTATTAAAAAATCCGTTGTGCTCAAGCCGAACATATACTAATCATGGCTTTCCTGATTAATAAACATAAGTTATGAAAATTCCCCATATTATGAGGACAACGGTACCGAGTATTACAAAACCCGTGAAAGTCTCCTTCACCATTTCCGCAAGTCCCTGCGACCCCGCCCATTTTACAAGCAGTATCTTGTTCACTGTGCTGATAATACCAGCCAGCAGAGCGGTCAGAGCTGCCGTGCTGTATGAAACATGCCCGCTTACGGCAAGCGCAGTGGCTGATGCGGTCACGACCGCGCTGCTGATAAATCCTCCAAGCGCAGTTGCATAAACACCTGTGACCCCGGCCCACATGTTAGCGAATGTTGAAAATACGGATAGAGCCGCAAAACCCAGGGCGAATTTTATTGCAGAAGATAGCGCGAAAGGCGACTCAAGCTTTATCGTTTCGTTCACGGGCTCGCCATCCTTTGACCTCAATACCGTGCCCACTGCAACGGCTGTGATCAACAGTTGCGGGGGCAGCATGAACATTAACACCCTGCCGCTCGGGTCGACTATGAACGCGATGAGCAGGTTCCTCATCAGCATCGATGAATTAGAAAGGAGGATGCCTGCGTAGCCTGATGCCGTAAGCTCGTTCCGTTTCTTTACCATTGATGCTATCGCGCCTGCGGTTGCTTCACTGTTTACAAGTCCTCCGAGTATACCTGACAGGGGCAGCCCGTAACGTGTCCCTACTTTTCTCAGTGTAATAAAGCTGATGAAGCTGATAGTAGCCACTGTTATTACGATCAGCAGGATCCATCTTGGATTAATGATTCCAAGGAATAGTTCATCAGGAGCTAACGGGAAAAGTATAAAAACCACAGCCAGGAAACGGACGGCGCTTATGATCTCGGTATCGGTCAGGTTCGTGGCAAATGAATGCAGCGGGCGCTTCTCGGCAAGCAGGAGGGTCAGGACGACTGCACCCACGATGGCTATCTGGTACAGGTTGTAGGTTATAAGGACTCCCAGCAGGAAAGTACAGTAAAGCGCGATCGAGCCAGTTATACCGGGCTGTTTTAATATAGCATTTTTTATGTAAGCATATATTGCGGATATTGCCGCAAAAAATGCAAGGGAGACCAGTAAGACCCCCGGATTAGTAAGGGTCGCCAGGTACGAGGATATCATACCTGCGATGCAGGATATCGTAAAAGAGCGGACCCCGGCTATAAGCTCGACCCCTTCGGAACGCCTGTGTTCCCTTTCAATGCCTATGAGAATGCCTATGAAAGTTGCCAGCGCTAATTTCTGGAAAAATTCGATATCTGTATTGCTGCCGGAAAATTGCGGTACAAGGTCGAACATTGTTTATCAGGTTAAGACTTTGTGGCATCTATTAGCAGATCGGAAAGAGTATTAACCAGTCCTCCATGGATTGTTATACGAGATATTAAATAAGCTTAATATGGTAAGAAGGTAATAAAAAGATAGGCATGTCAGGACAGATAGACTAAAAGATTCTAATTTTAATAGCATTATAATGATTTATAACTGATAAATATAAATAGCTTATTATACAGATAATAAACGATTATAAACAATCAAAAACGATTATAAACTACATAACATCCCTGAAACTCAAAGAAACTTAAAAGGATTGTCGGCATATTTATATTAACAATTGATAATAATACTTCTATGATGATGCGAATGATGATACTAATCGAATTTGTTGAATCAAAGAAATAACAAGGGGAAATAGCATGATAGAAACTGGGATTTCGGAACTGGACAAACAACTGGGCGGTGGCATAAAGAAAGGGTCAAATATCATGATGATCGGTCCTCCGATGAGCAGAAAGGAAGTTATTCTGAACCACATAATGTACCACGGGGCAGCAAAAAATAAGAACGCGGTAATAACGGTGAACACATACGAAACAGGAGCCGGTATCCTGGAATGGTTCAGGGAGAATAAGTTGATCCTGCCACTCTCAAGGATAGGGATAGTTGACTGCATTACAAGGATGATCGGCGTTGAAGCTGATGACGATGATAACATTAAAATAGCGAACCATCCGGTCGATTTAACAGGAATAGGCATCAGGATCAGCCAGTTCCTTGAGGAATATTCCATGAGAAAGAATGTCCGAAAGATTCAGCTTTGTGTTAATTCACTTTCTGCATTATTATTATACTCGAACATTAGAATAGTTTACAAGTTCCTGCATGTTTATACAAGGCGTATCAAGGCAGCAGGGGGTCTTGGAATATATGTACTGGAGAGCGGAATACATGACATGCAGTCGATAGCGACACTAAACCATCTGTTTGATGGTGTAATGGAGATCAAATCCGAGAACGGTAAGAACTTCATACGGGTGATCGGCCTGTCACCAAAACCCACACTCTGGCTTGAATATGAGATCGATGGCGCTAAGGTGATGATAACGTGATAAATAACCGATAACTACATACGCCAACGTAAAGTATTCAGCGTAAATGATTAAAAAAAGACCTCTCTTGCTGATGATACTTGACGGTTACGGCATAAGCGGGACAAAAGAGGGGAATGCTATAGCCGCTGCAAGAAAGCCGAACATGGACGAACTGTTCGCTGCTTACCCTCACTCCGAACTCGAATCATCCGGGGAATCTGTGGGGCTGCCTGACGGCCAGATGGGGAATTCCGAGGTCGGGCATCTCAATATCGGTGCAGGCAGGATAGTGTACCAGGACCTGACGCGGATATCCGGATCGATCCGCAAAGGGGATTTTTTCAGGAACAAGGTGCTTCTTGAAGCCATAAGTAACGTCAAAAACCACAACTCATCGCTGCATCTCATGGGTCTTCTCTCAGACGGCGGGGTGCACAGCCATATAAGCCATCTGTATGCGCTCCTACGGCTGGCTAAGGAACGGGGTATTAAAAAAATGTACATCCACGCGTTCCTTGACGGCAGGGACGTGCCCCCTAAAAGCGCCCTTACGTATATTGAAGAAGCTGGGAAAAAAATGAAAGAGCTGGGCGGCGAGTTCGCGACTATATCGGGCAGGTATTATTCGATGGACCGTGACAAAAGATGGGACAGGGTGGAGAAATCTTATAATGTTATGACCTCTACCGCAGGCGTTATAGCTGAAAACGCCTATCTTGCGGTAGAAAATGCCTATGAACGGGGCGAGACCGATGAGTTTGTTACCCCGACTGTCATTTTAAGGGATGGAAGACCTGTAGCTTCGGTTTCGGATAATGATTCTCTTATTTTCTTTAACTTTCGCTCGGACCGCGCCCGCGAGATAACCCGCGCATTTATAAACAATGATTTCATGGATTTTAAACGAAAACAGCATCCTCATACCTTTTTTGTTTGCTTTACTCAGTACGATGAGACCTTCCGTGCCCATGTAGCTTTTCCCCCTGAATCGTTAAAAAATATCCTTGCAGAAGTCCTGGCAGGGCGCCATTTAAGACAGCTCCGCATCGCAGAAACGGAAAAATATGCCCATGTCACCTTCTTTTTTAACGGAGGCGTGGAAGTGCCGGTCACGGGAGAGGACAGGATACTGATACCATCCCCCGGAGTGGCAACGTACGATATGCAGCCTGAGATGAGCGCTTTCCTGGTAACGGATGAAGTTGTGAAAGCGATATCCTCGGGTAAATATGATGTTATCATCCTGAATTACGCCAATCTTGATATGGTAGGACATACGGGTGTTTTTGAGGCTGCAGTGAGAGCGGCAGAAGCAATAGATCAGTGCATCGGCAGGGTATTCGATGCTGTAAGAGCTGCAGGGGGGCTCCTGATCATTACAGCCGACCACGGTAACGCAGAGAAAATGATAGATGAGGATGGAGGTATCCATACAGCGCATACCTCTAACCCGGTACCCTTCCTCATCTGTGAGAAAAGCCTCATGCTCAGAGACGGCATACTGGCTGATATAGCCCCGACGCTTCTTGAAATACTGGGCATCCGGAAGCCGGAAGAGATGGCAGGGAGATCATTAATACTGCCATAATAATTTATATACTATTCAAACCTATATTATTTCATGGATGCAACTGGCGATCTAACTATCTTTAACGGGAAACTCACCATACTTGTGGCTTTCGGTATCGGGGGAGAAGTGGATAAAAGCCAGCTGGCAAAGCTGTTCGGCTCGGACGTGATCGCAGAAAGGCGGAACAAACCCATAGAAATGGATCAATCAGAAGGCGTAGCTGTAATAGTTGCAGGCAGCGAAAAAATAACGTGCGGCGTGAATATATTCACGGACGTTTTTATCGCAGGCGTATCCCTCCTGCGCGCTGAATTCGAGATCAGGGACAGGATATTGTTCAACGATATACTGGTCGCACTCCACTCTAACACGATCATAGTGGAAGGGCATGATTTCCAGACTTTCACGGACAGGAAGATTAACGAGATACGCGAAAAACTTAATGCAGGGAAGAAGGTTTCGTACTATCCGATCACAAAGAGATATACGCTCCTGAAAATAAAGGATTTTACTCCCAAACTTGACCAGAAAAGCCTGAAGGAACAGTATGGCGAGGTTATCACGCGTTTTGTATCAGGTGAGACCTCGATCCGTCCGCTGCACAGCAGGGAGATAACTGAGAAACTCGCCAACGACCTGTCCTATTATGATGAGGACCTGTTCCTTGCCTCGCCTGAAGGCGTATTTATACTGGGCTGTGATGACTATCTTAAGGACCTGCGGGAACTGCTTGAGCTTGCAATATCACTTTTGCTTTTATTCCAGATATATGACAGGAAAATCGACTCGGAAATCGATAATGCATTTGACGCGATAAAAAAGCTCAGCAGCTCGAAGCTGTATTTCCTTACGCAGGCGCCAAGAAAACTTGAAAAGTCACTGTTCAAAGTCAGTGAGATAGGGCTTGTAATCCTCGATGATATCGAAGACCTGATGAACCCGCACAAGATAACCGCTGACTGGTATTATCAATCTGCCTATCAGAAGATGCTGAATACCCTGAAGGTAACGGATTTTGAAAAAGTAGTTCAGCATAAAATAGATGTTCTTGAAGATCTCTATGCGACTGCGAGAGAACTTTCTACAGAGCAGTTAACGATGATTCTCGAAGCTGCAATAGTCGCGCTGATACTGTACGAAGTGATAATTCCTATCATCAGGTGAATTTCCCGTTAAAGATAAAACCGCGTTTCTGCATATCTAAACTTTTCTCAACTAATGTGAAGTTTTTCACACGCCTGCTTATAATAATGTGATTTTGTATGAAAGAGTAAGAATGTTAAAAGGAGATGCCGTTGCGGGGCAGTTCCTTACATCAATAAAAACCGCTTGCGGAGGATAAAATGAGTGAAATAGTTGAATTCCTGACACAGCCAGCAACCCAGGCGGTTTTCTGGTTGATATGCATAGTGTTTGCCTTCATGTTCGCAAACTACGTTAAAAGGCAGAGTTTCGGTGACGATACAGGTACGAAAGCATGGGCGATCATTGCCATTGGATTGTTTTTAATCGGTCTGAGGGTAAGCTTTAAGCTGATATTTCCTGATTTTTCCGCCAGCTACGACCTTCAGGTGACAAGGTACCTGCTGGGAATTGCAGGTGGGGCAGTCCTTGTTTACGGGTTCTTTAACTACTATAATGTGATGAACAGCCTGTACAGGGGTGCATAGACATGGCATGCAATCTTGGTCCGGATATACTCTGCAACAGCATAAACAACCTGCGTATCGCCGAGGACGCGGTAACTGCAATAATAATAGCGGCTGTCATTTACCTGCTGATTTTTACAAACTGATTGAGTTATTCTTCGGTCTTTTTTGGCGCCAGCACGTCCTTATTGTATTTTTCCTGATAGATAATTTCCTTAATATCCGTATTGCTGATTATCTCATTTGCGATCTGTCTCTTCGAGATGAGCCACCGCTGGTTAAAAGTCAGTTCAGGCTCAATATCCACGAACAGGGTTCCATCGTCTATCCTGATTGAGAACTCTTTACCGATATACAGGCCCAGAAGACCTTTGACCTTACTTTCCGTATCCTCTATTTTCTCTTTTATCTCGTATTCGTAAGTAACGGTCTGTCCTGCCAGGAACCTGTTGAAGTCCACCTGTGCCATCCTGCCTATGACCCTTATCACTATACCCGGGCGACCGTCTATCTGCACCGGCATCCCGACCTGCGGCCTGTCCTCGAACCTGGTGATGGGTACGGTCTCTATCAGTTCAGGGTTCCTGATGCCGAATGCTTTTTCGGGAGGAAGCGTGACAGTGCCTTTGTATCCTACTTCCTTGCCTTCTAAATCCTCGTCCAGTCCTGCCACGGTATGACCCGCGCCCACAATTATTATGTCCCCCCCGTACTTCCCTTTCTCATTGTAGATGTTGTTGGCTTTCGCAACCTCTTCATCTGTCGTGTCAAAAATGCGATCGTCATTTCTTCCGGTATATGAAACTTTAATAAAATCTCCCTTTTGGATACTCATAATTATTCGTTCCTTTTTTCCGCTCTTGATGTATCGATGGTATAAAATACTTACCTAAAGTTCTTTCAGAAATTATTTATAAAAAGACCTCGCGCTTTCAATAGCGCCGCACGTTGCCCCCGTAAGCGTTATCACTTTTCCCGATATTTTGCCCCCATCGATAACCAGCTCAACCGCAGCCGGCTCGGACAGCCTCGGGAATGTGGGGCTGCCCGGGCAGACGAGGAGCATGTCCGCCCTCTCGATCACAGGCTTGTGGATATGACCGAAAACCAGCACATCTACGCCCATCTCTTTTGCCAGGTACCATGCGCCTGTAGTATCCTGGAGGGAAAGAGCTGCTTCATGGACTATCCCTATTTTTACGCCCTCTGCCTCTATTACCCTGCGCTCCGGGAGAATTTCTTTTAATTTTATTTCATCCATGTTGCCGTGAACTGCCTCAAGCCTGTTAAGTCCTGCAAGCTCATCGAATGCAGCTTTCATGACAAAATCGCCTGCGTGGATGATCATATCCGCCTCTTTGAGCAATACCACAAGCTCTTCCGGTAGTTGCTCTAATATCGAGCCGTGTTTTATGTGCGTATCAGAGATCGCAATTATCTTCATGCGTAACCATAGTCCATATAGTTCAGTTCTTTTTTGATGTCCGATAGGAATGTCTTATAGACTTCAACGGAAAAATCAAGCCACTCCTTGAAATCAGAATTCAGTTTCTTACCGATCGCATCTTCTTTCTCCGTCCTGCTCGCTTCGCCGTAATCCCCGAACCCTTCGAGGTTTTTTTCCATGAACCAGTAAAGCGCGCTCTCTGCAAAAGGTTTCGGGACAAGCGGGGATGTATAGGATATCTTCAGCATGAGCTGGTTCTCCCTTGCAAGCTCCTCTGAAGTTATTCCTGTCTTTTCGATGGCTTTCTTTAATGTCTCATCGCTGATCTTCTGTTTTTCTTCAGGTGTGAATTTCCTGGTTTCAGTTTTCATCAGTGCCTCTTCGTATATGCCCTTTTGAAGCAGTTCGTGCTCAAGCGTGTACTTTAGCATTTTTTCGCTGGCTTCCTTTATATAAGACCTGTTGAGGGTTATTATCGAGTACCACGAGCCGAGGTAATACCGCCTGTTCATCGCGACCGCGTAATCAAAAATAGAGGGCATCCTTAGAAAGATGCTCTGCGAGAATACAACGGCATCGGTTGAGAGCAGCAGGATTTTTGATGGCGTAAGCTTTCTGGCGTTCTCAAGCCCGTCCATGCCGTACATGGATCCGGGCTCTTTCAGGTACTGCTCGCTCAGGGTGATTATATTCCTTACTTCCTCAGGCTTCAACTGGTTCAATGCAAAAGCGATGTCCTTTGCGGCTGATCTTATCCACAATGTATAATCTTCTATGAATTGTTCCTTCTGGCTTTGTTCCTTCTGGCTTTGCATAGCTGATTAATCGCGGCGGCTAAATAAATAGTTAGCGGGATTGCTTTATTTTATACAAAACATCAGTGCATCAGGCATAATAATTTTTAAACGTATATTTGTAAAACCCATAGTAAAGATTATATATAATCTATGTATATTTATTGCAGTGGAAGGTGCTATGGCGATGGTATGAGCATTCTGAAAAATGTCTTAACAACCCTCAATGAATGGAAAACAAAAAGGATATGGGCAAGGATCCTTAAACAGGAACACAACGACGCCTGAGAAAAGAACAGCGAATCTCAATGCTGCCACCTTGTACGCGACTCCCTTGTAATATGCTCTTTCTCAAGCCTTGCGCGCGTATCTTTAAATAATGCTCTGATACGTTCTTCGCTGCACAATGGATCATCTAAGGTGCATTCTTTACTTTCTACAGCTTCCATTGCAAGGCGGAGGGCACGCGTCTCCAGCGCTGGCAGGGTATCTTCAAGGGTCTTCTTCAGCCATTTATCATCCTTTGACAGCACGCCCACGAACATGGAAGGGATAATATCGCGCTCTATGGATTCAAGTCTTTTCTTTGCACTAACCGTTACCATAAGGATTATGTTTACCTGCCAGAATATAAAACCTGAGGCTTTATCGGCTGTGGGACAAAATAGAACCAGCTTCAATCAACTAAGCTCTTAGTGATTATCACGTAAACCCTTTTTCCAATGTATTTTCTGGGAATATCAGCTTTGGCTGAAGTGCCAAAAGGAGTAACAACCCTTTCCAGAAACCCTTCTATTTCGCCATCCTTCAAAATCAAGTCTTCTTTTTTAAGTTCTATAATTCTTGCCATACCAGTAGATATCTATAGATATCTATATAAAGCTTTGCATCCAAAATAGCATTATGATGCGAAGTGAAGACATTCGGAACAGACTAAAAGATATAGATGAATTTCTCCTCAACCAGTACAAAGAGAACAAGAAAATAGAGAAACGTGATTTGCGAACATATGAACAGCAATTAATGAATCGGATCAAAGGAGCAATCCGTAATCTTGAACCTCTGATAAATGAAGCAACAAATATTAAAATTCATAGAGGCAGCGGAAGACCGCCCAGTCTTGATTTAAAGCAGAGTGTCATTATTCTCTTATTGAAAGAACTAATCGGTGAAACAAACAGAAAAATGGCTTCGATGCTTACTTTATTTTCACTTCTTTCAGGAATTGATGTTGGCTATAAAACAGTAGAACGATTATACTCAAATTATGATATCAAAATGGTGATTTATAACCTACACATGCTGATTTTAAAAGCAAAGGGAGTTAAGAATGTAGATGCATGCGGAGATGGGACAGGCTATTCATTAACGATAAAAAAGCATTATGCCTCTGAAACGCAGAAACGAAAGGATAAAGCAAAAGAGTATTCTGGAACCAGGGCTTTCGTATATTCCTTTAAGTTGCTTGATCTTGAATCAAAGATGTATGTAGCATTTGGAATGAGTTTAAAAAGTGAAAAGGAAGCTTTTGATAGAGCAATGGATATGCTAAAACATATTGATGTAGAAATCGATAGTATAAGGCTTGATAAATACTACAGCTTTCCTTCTTATGTGGATAGATTCGGGAAAGCAAAGGTCTATGTCATTCCGAGAAAAAATGCAACATTGAGAGGTTCCTGGAAATGGAAGGATACAATGAAAGAGTTTGTGGATAATACCATTCCGTACCTTGAGCAATATTATCTTAGAAATAACTCTGAA
>NZ_FZMP01000246.1 GCF_900196725.1 Candidatus Methanoperedens nitratireducens
ATAAGCAGGGGTAAAGTTGGGTAAATAAGACAAGTTGAACTCGGATATTATATTCTTTTATCTACCTAATTGAGTTTAATGATGGAATAACAAGCTCTCTGTAAATTACTCTTCCTCGTGCGTTATCCAGTAAACCGCCTTGAACTTTTCAGCAAAGGTGTAGATATTCTTGGCCATCACAGCCCTGCCGTATTCCCTGAGATCTCCCCCCTGGTCGAGGATGAACGTGTTCTCGCCAAGTTTGGTAACTTTAAATACTTCGCCTTTATCTTCAGTGCCTACGTGCAGCACATCCCTGATTTTTAATTTGCGTATATCCGGTCGGACTTTTGTTTTCTCCACCATAGTATCACTTTCCTGCTTGCGCGCGCTCATAACTAATAAACTTTACCTGATTGTACAGCCAATCCCTCTAAAAAGTGTTTCAACACTTTCCTGGACACCCGTCGCATCATAATCCCCGAATATAGTTATTCGGTACGTAACACTTATATCATTTTGCTTGCTATAAATATCAATTATCTCAGTCGATATCACACCATCAGATCTGCTGATAACGTTTTTTATGATTTCAGGATCTGCGCCCTTCGGAATGAAAACCGAAACGTCTCGCGCCACGTTCCTTAAATTCACGGCTTTCCACTCCAGCAGTTCTTTTTCATTCAAAAGCCTTACATTCTCTATACGGAGTTCAATGCTCTTCCCGCCCCGCTCCAGGATAACAGTCCTTGGCGTTACTTTTTTCACGTTTCCGAAATGTACAACGCCCGAATATATATGCTTGAGGGCGCGCTCGTTCCCGATGGAGCGAACAAGCTCCTCGTGCTCTACTATTTTTGTTCCGATAAGTTTTTCCGAGCGCCGCAGGGCGGATTCCGTATCCCCGAAATGCACCGAGGCTTTTTTCATGAGACCCACAAAACCCTCGATATCTTTTTCCCGGATGATATCCGCCATCAGGTCGCACTGGGCAATATAGGCTTTATGCACTTTCGCCACCTCGGGGTTCATCTGGATCATCGCATACAGGTACGGGTTCTGAGCCAGTATCCTGCCCACAAGGTCAAGCATGATATCGTACATGGGGCTCATGAACCTGCGCGAATTAGCCACATTGAATTCAAGCTCCCTGAAAACCGAGCCTATCGAGATATAGGCAAAGTGAGTGAGCCCCTGCACCACAGCCATCATTTTATCATGCTGCACTGCATCCATTATTTCGATATGCGCGCCGCTTTCTTCATACAGGCTCCGGATGACATGGAACCACCTGGAAGACCTGCCCTCAACTGGTGTGAAGATGACTATCTGCCCTCTTATATCGGGTATCGAAGGACCGAACATGGGATGCGTTCCCAGTATTTCAACATCTGCGGGTGCGTGCTTTTGCATGGCTTCCATCGGGACAGTTTTGATAGATGTAATATCCATGAGCAGGCTGCCGGGGGACATTTTTGGAGCAATGTTCTGGATGGTCTTCTCCGTGATATTGATGGGAACTGATATCATCACAATATCACTTTTTTTATCTCGCTGTCAAGGTCATCGGCAAACTTCACGCCCAGTTCCTGCGCGATATCTTTTCTTTTATTGATACCCCAGATGATAACGTCAAAACCGTGATTCTTATAAAATTCAGTGAACCACCTTCCGGTCTCGCCAGTCCCGCCGATTATCAGTATTTTCATTTCAGTCTCTCCCTCACGGCTTTTTCCATAACATCGACAGGCGGGGTACGTCCGGTCCATATTTTGAAAGCCTCTGCGCCCTGGTACACAAGCATCATTACCCCGTCGATCGCTTTTGCGCCTGCTTTTTTTGCTTCCCTGAGCAGCCGGGTGCTCATGGGATTATATACGATATCGAACACGACAAGGTCTTTATGCATCATATCTGAAGTTACGATGGTCTCGGATGTTCCGGGAGACATGCCCACGGAAGTTGAGTTTATGAGAATATCGCATTCCCGTATCCGCGCCTTCAGGTCTTCAAAGCCTGATGCACCGACGCATCCGACTTTGCTGACTTCGCTTGCAAGAGCTTCCGCCCGCCCGGATGTGCGGTTGGCGATTATCACGCTTGCGCCGTCCTTTGCAAGCTGGAATGCGATCGCCCTTGCCGCGCCGCCTGCTCCAAGGAGAAGCACGTTTTTTCCTTTTACCCCGATACCGTTTCCTGCAAGCGCCATTTTTGCGCCGATGCCGTCCGTGTTGTAGCCTTTAATCCCTTTTTTAAAATCTACTGTATTCACCGCACCAATCTGTTTTGCAAGCTCTGAGGGCTCAACTATGCCCAGGGCTTTCTCCTTTAACGGTATTGTAAGGTTCAATCCCCCGAAACCCAGGGCAAGCGCTCCGTGTATCGCATCATGCAAATTATCCGGGCTCACCCTGAACGCGTGATATTCGCAATCCATGCCAAGTGCTTTGAAAGCTGCATTGTGCATAACAGGTGAGAGACTGTGGGAAACGGGGTCGCCAAGTACGCCAAACAACTGCATGCTATCTTAATTATTGGTGATGGTTAAAAAGTATTCTGATGCAGGCTAATAAGGATGATTGTACCTGGTAACACCAACACACGATTTTTTACAGCTGTTACCTGGAAAGATCTTCAATCTCGCTGAGGATTAGCTAAATCCGGGACAATGTTTTCAGGAGCGGATGCACGAATTTTTGTTTCTCGTGATTGCTGCGGTCTTTTTCATGCACACCTGTAACCGCTCTTTTTTTTGCTTTTCTTGCATCCTCAGCTTTCGTTATGACCGCTCTTGCCGTTGTGGAATAATATTCCTCTTCACACTGGCAGCATTTCACATACGGCTGGGACCCCCAATGAACAAATACATGGAAATGGAAATGTTTTATATCCCTGTTCCCGCATACCTCGCAGGGTATGAATTCCTGAATTACATCACGAATTTTCATGATAGTTCCTGAACTGTAGTGTTGTAAGTTCTGTTATATATAATTTATCACTATGTTAATATAAATACTCATCATAATAATAACTATAGCGAATGACTACCTTGCATATTCCATTATTTCGCAATCCTCTTCCGGGCGCAAAGTTACCCGGGCTTTGGGTTTTTTTTCTTTCCTGTCTTTATTAATCCCGCTCAAGACTTTTTTGCGCTTTTTGAATAATACTCCTCTTCGCATTCACAGCATTTTACGAAAGGTTCAGACCCCCAGTGGGCAAATACATGAAAGTAAAAATTGCTTATATCGCTGTTCCCGCATACCTCGCAAGGTATGAATTCCTGGATTATTTCCTGTATTTTCATTATTTCTCTCCCCATCCCCGGTCTACCGGGCTAAACTGCTTGAAATGAAAATGTTTGATCTAACCCGATACTCCAATAATATGTTAGTTGTGATAATATAAAAAGATTACCTTGACTTCGAGGGTGCTGTTAAGATAAGAAAGAGATATAATGAAAGAGATATAATATCTGTTATCAGTTTTTGGGATTAATCTCTTTAGTTACAAACAACGAACTTATACGAACTCGATGATTAGCCGGGCTGAGTTTGTTTGAACTTGCTACAAGATTCAACAGTGAGTTCGTATTGAGTTCGTACGAGTTCGTTGTAAATTTAATTAAGTTAACAGCATCCATGAAGAAATATTCAGGACATGCCCTAAGGTTAATGTCCTCTAACCTTCTGGGGTAAATCCATTATACAAAACGATAGATGACTGAATGAATTCCGCAATCTAGCGAAATAGTATTTTTTATTACCGTAGAGTAATATTTGTCATTTTTACCCCGACAGGTCTCTGGACATTAACATTAGCCCAAGCTGATTGAAAAATTCTGTTTTGATCTTTTCCCAAATGCTTCTATCCTCTTCCGGCGTTTCGTTGCATTGCTTGCATAGATATTTGCCGATTTTTACTGCACCAAGACCGCTTTTGGTGTATTCGTTAAAACCGTTATCAACCATGCGACATCCACA
>NZ_FZMP01000244.1 GCF_900196725.1 Candidatus Methanoperedens nitratireducens
AATTATGAGGATTTAGGCACGTACGAAAATCGGTGTTAAAGAAAAAGGTATTTGCCTGCGAAAAAGATGCCCTGACTGAAGCATCCCGGATGAAAGACAAGAAAAAAGTGCTCTACCATTCTCTCAATTTAGATGTAAAAAAGATTGAGGTTCCTGTAAAAAGAGGAAGAGGAAGACCACGTAATGATGAAAAAGTACAAACTTTGGAGAAATGGATGATAGATGCGAGCTTTACACTGTCCTCCGATAAGATTTCCGAGAGACAAAAGAGCGAGAGCCGCTACGTCCTTGCTACAAGTATTCTTAATAAGGAAAGGCTTCCTGATGATGAGTTTTTAAAGGTGTATAAGGGTCAGGCTGGAGTGGAATCGAATTTCAAATGGGCGAAAAATCCGGCTGCTGTCGCTCCTATTTTTCTTAATAATGAGAACAGGATATTAGCTTTGGGTTTTGTGTATCTTGTTGCTCTTATGGTTTACACGCTTATGGAGAGGATGATCAGGAAAAAATTGAAAGAAGAGGGAGAGGTGATTGAAGGGAATAAAGGGATGACAGATAATCCAACAGGACAGGTGCTTTTCAAGAATTTACGTGGTATATCGGTTGCGATTTTTACTATAGGAGATAAAATATATAAAAATACAACTAATCTGACTGATATGCATAAACTGATTGTGTCCTTGTTTGGCTTTGGTATGCAGATATATCAGCAACCAGCTTAGATTCGTCCCGCATTTAGACCTGCAGGCAAAAGGTTGAGTGCAGACTCTGAGTTTTTCCTCGTAGAAGGATTCTGTAGGCACTCGTAATACACTCTCTCTTTAAAGCCCAGGTTCACTGTTTCTAAGATTTTCTTTCTATTCTCACAATATTGAACTGCAAGTCAATCAAGTACGAAAAATGGTATCTATCAACGGCTACCTCTTGAATGTGAGTTAAAAAACTACATTATGTAGATTTGTTAATTTTTTTTGCTCATGGCTTTATCATGTAGTAATTACATATTAAGTAACATGGTCAGCATAATCGATAAATTCCTCCATGAACTCAAAATCAATGGCACGGCAGAGAAAACCCTAACGGATTATAGTAGATTTTTAAAGAATATCAATAAGGTTAAGTCGCTTGAAAAGTGGGATAAATCCGATGTGAACAGGTACATTATGGAAATGCATGGCGAATGTTTGATCGGAACAGTTGAAATTTGCAAAGTCAAGCTAAAGCGGTTTTTTACATGGGCGGGCAAATCTGAGCTCGTAAGCCATCTTAATACCTGAATGCCTGCGAATAACCTGTACAGGTCGGTGCCGTAAAGTCTGCGGTTGATAACATACTGTCCCCAGGATAGTAGAATAACCACTACAAATGGACATTATCAGTTGCCGTTTCACTTCTAAAGAGAAATACATATATTTGATTTTGTTCAACCAACCGCTGACTTGGCAGAACCCCCGATTAACATAACTATATAGCTCTTGGAAATGATTACATCCCAGGAGGTAGAAAAAATGATTTTTAAAGAAGATTGTGCCGATTTTGGGTACTCAAAGGATGATATTACTGAACCTGGAGTGGAGCATAGAAGATATATGAATATTCCCAATTGTAGAATACATAAAATGTCTCTATGCGGATGTTCTGAAAATTGCTCATATTATTCAGGCAATGTTTTAGCCGTGCCCGAAGGAAAAGGTTTGCTTCCTTTTCCTGGTTGAATCCTTGGTCCGCATGCGGAGTTTCATCGGGCCGGTCACCCGTTCAACTAAAGCTCCTTATCGCTGACCATATCACGATGTTAGATTTTTAAAATCCCTTGCGCTCAAGCCAGTTCGCCTGAGGAGGGGTATATTTCCAAATAATATCAGCCTTTTCATTCTGAAAAGACCATGGGACGATAATGATTACATCCCCCTCGCGGATCCATATCCTTTTTTTGATTTTACCCGGGATGCGGGTGAGCCTTACAACACCATCCATGCACCTTACACGCAGTTTATTTGCCCCCAAAATGCTTTCAACAGTACCCAGGATTTCGTTCGCGCTTTTTTGTGGAATGCGAACTCTGGTAAATTCCTCCGGCTGCTGATTACTGTTACTGTTTATCTGTCTATTCAATTATATACCTCATGATTCTTGTCATATAGGCATATAGGTCTCAACCATATGTAAAGGTTACTGATTGTTCGGCATTACGCTAATGATTAATACTTTAATATTTTGAGGTGCTCAGATCGGGTAGTTACTTTAGCCATCAATATCGATTTCGATTTTTAGTGAATTGATTAGAACCTTAACGCTCTCTACAATTTTTTCCAGGGATTGATTTAACAAAATCACCATACACAGATGTGAACTCAGGGGGGGCTATCAACATATCCTTAATTTTTATACTGAAAATGTTTAAATATAATTAAGTCACCAGTAGGCTATTGTTTACCTGTATAGGAGGAGGAAATGAGACAGATAGCAATATATGGAAAAGGCGGAATCGGTAAGTCCACAACAACACAGAACCTTACCGCAGCTCTTGCTTCTATGGGCAAGCGCGTAATGCAGATAGGCTGTGACCCGAAGGCGGACTCGACAAGGATGCTGCTTGGAGGAAAAGCACAGGCAACAGTGCTTGATACCATGCGTGACAACGGTACAGGCGGAGTGAAACTGGATACCGTGAGGCACACAGGCTATGGTGGAATAAAATGCGTTGAGGCAGGAGGTCCAGAGCCCGGCGTTGGTTGTGCAGGACGTGGTGTAATCACAGCAATAAAACTGCTGGAAGAGCTTGGTGCGTATAACGAAGACTTCGATTTCGTCTTCTACGATGTGCTCGGAGACGTTGTGTGCGGCGGCTTTGCCATGCCAATACGCGAAGGATACGCCAAAGAAATATACATCGTGGCAAGCGGAGAACTCATGGCGCTTTATGCTGCCAATAATATTTGCAAGGGCATAGTTAAATTTGCAGAGAACGGCGAAGCACGCCTCGGAGGTATAATATGCAACTCGCGCAACGTGGACAATGAAAGAGAACTTCTGTCGGAGTTCTCAAAAAAGATAGGCTCACAGTTAATCCAGTTCGTCCCCCGCGATAACATCGTGCAGAGGGCGGAAATCAACCGTAAGACCGTAATTGACTTTGACCCGGCGTGCACACAGGCTGAAGTTTACCGTTCCCTTGCGAGAAACATAATCGGGAACAGGAATTTCGTAATCCCGAAGCCCATGGCTATGCAGGAGCTTGAAGACATGATGGTTGAATTCGGTATTGTTGAGAGGTGAGAACATGAAGATGATCCGTGCAATAATCAGACCGAACAGGGAAGAGAAAGTTGTGGAGCGCCTGGAAAAAGAAGGGTTTTATTCCCTCACCAAAATGAATGTATTCGGACGCGGCAAGCAAAAGGGAATCAGGGTAGGGACAGTATGTTACGATGAACTGCCCAAGGTGATGCTGATGCTGGTCGTGGAAGACGGGGACGTTCCAAAGGCAGTGAACGTTATCCAGAACAGCGCAAGAACAGGGAATATCGGGGATGGCAAGATTTTCGTGACCGATGTTTCAGAGGTTTACACTGTAAGGACAGGCGCATCCGGATTATAGGTGAGATCATGAAGGAAGTTATCGCTATAATCAGAAGGCACAGGTTGCAGGAAACAAAGGCAGGGCTTCTGGGGATTGGCATTCCCGCCCTTACTATGGTGAGCGTAGAAGGGCGCGGCAAACAGAAGGGGCTGCCTGGCTGGAATTATGAGCTTGATCCCGCGCTTACCGATATAGGGGAGAAAAATACCGGTGTTAGCATGCGCTTTGTCCCGAAGAGGATGTTATATACAGTGGTAAAGGATGAGGATGTCCCGAAAGTGGTTGAGACCATAATCAGGACAAATCAGAGCGGGCATATCGGAGATGGCAAGATTTTCGTGTGCCCTGTAGAGGACACTGTAAGGGTGAGAACAGGAGAGAGCGGAGAACGGGCATTGAAGTAAAATCGATTGAGTCTTGAAAAACCACAGAGCGCACAGAGAACACAGAGAAAAACAATATCTCTCTGTGAACCTCTGTGTACTCTGTGGTCGATTATCCTTTCAATGACTCATTTATCCAGAATAAATTGAAAAGTCACTAAACTGACAAAAAGGAGAACTAAAAAATGACGACAATATTACCGCAATGTGACATACCTATACCGCAGCGTCAGCCACATATCGTATGTCATGAGCCCGGGAATATGATATTGCCCATGTGCAATATCCAGACAGTACCGGGAGATATGACAGAGCGCGGCTGCACATTCGCAGGGTGCAGGGGCGTGGTGGGCGGTCCGGTAAAGGATGTTATTCAATTGGTGCACGGTCCAATAGGGTGCGCCTACTATACGTGGGGAACGCGCAGGAACCTTTCAGATATGAAACTGCACAGGAAATACTGCTTTTCCACGGATCTGGCAGAGGAGAGCGTGATATACGGAGGCGCAAAAAAGCTCTACAACTCCATAGTAGAATCGCATGGGCTTTTTCCGGAAGCTAAGGCAGTTTTTGTCTATTCTACATGCGTAGTTGGGCTCATTGGCGATGATACCGAAGCAGTATGCAAGCAGGCTCAGGAAAAGATTGGAATACCTGTTGTGCCGTTCCACTGCGAAGGTTTCCGCGGAGTAAGCCAGTCATTAGGGCATCACATAGCCAACCGCACTCTATTTGAGAAAGTGGTAGGAACCGGTGAACCTGATGAGACCACGCCTTACGACATGTGCATAATAGGTGAATTCAATATCGACGGGGATGCCTGGATTGTCAAGCCTCTCTTTGAAAGGATGGGTGTGAGAGTCCTTTCTGTTTTTACAGGTAATGCTTCGTACAGCGATCTTCCGCCAATGCACAGGGCGAAGCTGAATATCGTGCAGTGCCAGAGATCGTCCACTTATATTGCCAGGATGATCCAGGACAAATACAATATTCCCTATATCAATGTATCCCTGTTCGGCATGGCACAGACGGCAGAGGCACTTCGCGATGTGGGAAAGTTCTTCCATCTTGAAGAAAACGCGGAAAAAGTGATCGCAGAGGAGCTTGTAAAGTACATGCCCAAAATCGATTACTATCGAAAGAAGCTTGAGGGCAAGAAATGCTTCATATACCAGGGAGCGCCGCGAGCCTGGCACTGGATTGAGCCGATGAGAGAGCTGGGTATTGAGACCGTTCTCACGGCAACCACATTCGGTCACAAGGACGACTATGAGAAAATCCTGTCCAGAGTGGCACCGGGGCATATATGCATCGATAATCCCAATGCGCTTGAGATAGAGGAATACCTGGTCAAGCTTAAGCCCGATTTCTTTATCGGCGGCTTGAAGGAGAAATATCTGACATATAAGCTTGGCATTCCTTTTATCAACGGACATTCCTACGAAGAAGGGCCCTATGCCGGATTTGAAGGGTTCGTGAACTTTGCAAGAGATATCGATGTTGCAGTCAACAGCCCTGTGTGGAAATTCATAAGCAAGCCGCTGGAGGCGAATTAAATGGTTCGAAGTGTTGCGATCAATCCGCCCAAGATGTGTCAGCCAATGGGCGCCATACTTGCCTACATGGGGGTACACGGCTGTGTTCCATTAGTGCACGGCTCCCAGGGATGCAGCACGTACCCCCGCTATAACATCGCGCGCCATTTCAGGGAATCAGCCGAGGTAGCAGTTTCTTCGCTGAGCGAGGATGCTGCTGTGTACGGCGGGGCAAAGAACCTGACGGAGGCGATAAAGAACATAAAATCAAGGCTGAACCCTGAGGCGATAGGTATCTGCACCACATGCATGAGCGAGACCATAGGCGACGATGTGAAACTGATATCAAAGAAGGCGCTGCAGGATGATCCGGTGAAAATATTCCCTGCATCTACGCCAAGCTACGTGGGCACGCATCTCACGGGTTATGATAATGCCCTGCGGACGCTTGTGGAAACGCTGGCAGTAAAGGGTGAAACCAACAACAAGATAAACATAATCACGGGCATAATCAATCCCGGCGATATCAGGGAGATAAAGAACATGCTGAGGATAATGAATGTGAGTAGCATATTCCTGTCCGATATCTCAGATACCCTTGATTCCCCCATACTGCCCGGAGGGCACAAACCCATGCTCCCTGAAGGAGGAACAAGTCTTTCCGATATAGCAGACTCAGCCAATTCTCTGGGCACAATAGCGATATGCAGGGCAGCAGGTTCAGCAGCTACGTATCTCAAGAATAAGTTCAATGTTCCTGCGGTACTTGACCCGGCGCCCATAGGCGTAACCAGCACGGACAGGTTTGTCCGGAATATCAGCCGCCTGGGCGGAGCATCAATTTCCCCTGAGATCGTAATTGAGCGCGGTCGCCTGATAGACAGCATGGTTGATGTGCATCATTACATGTTCGGCAGGAAGGTTGCAATATTCGGAGACCCGGATATTGTCTCTGCAATAGTGCGATTCTGCGCCGAAGCAGGGATGGCTCCCACAGTAGCGATGACAGCAACAAGGCATAAGGACTTTGCGCCCGATATAAAAGCTGTGAACAGCGAATACAAAACAGACACACAGATTCTTGAAGGCACCGACCTCTATGAGTTCCATGAAGTTGTAAAAACCCACGGCGCTGAACTAATAGTGGGCAACTCAAAGGGGAAGGACATTGCTGATGATGAGAACGTGCCTCTTGTCCGGGTGGGATTCCCCGTGTACGACCGCGTAGGTGTATATCGATATCCGATCATGGGCTATAATGGCTCGATATACCTGCTTGACCAGATGACAAACGCAATACTCGGGCACAGGTACGACCCCAATAAGCTGCACCAGTGAGGTGGAAATATGGAATACATTACTGGAGCAACAGCTTCAGGCGGGAGCTGGATTCCAACCTTTGTGGTCAGAAGCAATATCAACGACTGCGGATGCTGCGGTAAATGCTTCAAGATATGCGGACGCAGCGTGTTTGAGTACATAGACCATCCTGACAGCGATGACCTGTGCGGGGCAAAGGTAATGACTGTAAAGCATCCTGAGAACTGCATCGGCTGCGGCGCATGCGCGCGGGGGTGCCCGAAGAAGAATATTGTTTGTGAGCCGAAGGTCAGGGTCGGGTGAGAATCGGATAATATGGAACTCACACCGCGAAGTTTGCAAAGAATATCAACCACAGAGGACACAGAGTTCACAGAGAAGTGTTTTTTCTCTGTGTCCTCTGTGAACTCTGTGGTTTTTGCAGTATGATAGAGGTTACATAACAATGTCCAAAATAAGCCACATCCTCTTGAAAAACCCAATCATAGTTCCCACAGGTACAAAGCTCAGCGAAGCTGCACAACTCATGAAGAAAAATAAAATTGCAAGCGTGCTTGTCAGTAAAAACGGCAGGCTTGCTGGTATTGTCTCTGTGGAAGATATCATGCAGAGCGTAGCAGAGAAAATAAAACTGGATATTTCAGTGGAGGAAATCATGCACTCACCCGAACTAACGATTGATTCAGATAAATGGCTCACAGATGCCATTGCCATGTTCGAGCACTGCAAAGCGGCACATATAGCGGTGGTAGAGCATGGAGAGAAAATAGGCATAATCAGGGCTGAAGATGTACTGCATACGTACAGGTTTAATAAGCAGGAGGAAAAAAGATGAGGCTCCATTCCCTGGAACATGAACCCTTCGAAGGTCTGGCAAATATCGAAATTTGGGCAAAGAACAGAGGTCACGGCATTTCAAGAACATTGCTATTCAATAACGAAGAACTCCCTGATATGAACGATTTTGACTGGCTGGTCATTATGGGAGGATCAATGAATATCTACGAGGAAGAAAAATACCCGTGGCTTAAGGAGGAGAAGAATTTTATTACAGAAGCTATTGCGAGCAAAAAAATAGTTTTGGGTGTATGCCTTGGTTCTCAATTGATTGCGGATGTTCTTGGCGGCAGGGTCAGCAGGAACAGATATAAGGAAATCGGCTGGTTCCCAATCTCATTGACCGCGGAAGCAAAAAAATCTCCGGTTTTTAATACTTTTCCGGGTACGTTCACAGCCTTCCACTGGCATGGTGATACATTTGAAATACCACCAGGGGCTGCAAGGATAGCTGAAAGCGAAGGATGCGCGAATCAAGCCTTTGAATACGGGAATGTGATAGGATTGCAGTTCCATATCGAATATTCAGTTGAAAGTATCAATCTCATGTTCCAGAACTGTGAAGATGAACTCGTGGATGGGAAATACATGCAGAAGCCCGATGAGATCGTACCACAGAACAGCAATGTGATGGAAACGCAAAAACTGCTGGATATACTACTGGATAATATGGAAAGAGAGTTCAGCAAATCTTAACATCATGCGATATGGATGACATAATATTTCTTTCCATACTCATCTTTGCGGCTGGATTACTCTATTCCTCGGTAGGTCATGCCGGTGCTTCCGGGTATCTGGCTGTGATGGCACTGTTCGGTCTTGCTCCTGACATAATGAAGCCTGCGGCTCTCTTATTGAATATCCTCGTTGCGTCAATCGCTTCTGTGCAATTCTACCGGGCGGGGTATTTTTCGTTGAATATCTTCCTGCCGTTTGCTGTAAGTTCTATCCCGTTCGCGTTCATCGGCGGCACTTTATCTCTTCCGGGCTCTTTCTACAAACAAGTCGTCGGTCTTATCCTGCTGTTCGCAGCATACCGGCTTTTTCAATACAGGAGCCCCGCGACTACTGACGATGTTAAACCGGTTCCGGTCTTCCGGGCGATTCTTTTTGGAGCAGTAATCGGGCTATTATCCGGGGCAGTAGGTGTGGGAGGCGGTATATTCCTAAATTCCCGTTAAATTAGGCACTATATAA
>NZ_FZMP01000240.1 GCF_900196725.1 Candidatus Methanoperedens nitratireducens
CAGGCATGGTAACTTGACCGGTCATGGCTAATAGCGCTGTCACGATGACATTCAACTGAGATATAGCCGTTGAACTCAGACAGGTTTTTAAACATTGAAGACGTGAAATAATGTTGAACATACAAGTTCCTGGGATATATCGGTAGGACAAGTGGTATATCCCAGAATTATTCATCTTATCTTATAGATATAGTGATGTGGCGAAGGTATTGTTCTAATCTGAGAGTTTTTATATCTTCTTTTTAAAAGACCACAGAGGGCACAGAGGACACGGAGAACTATTACAACTCTGTACTTTCCGTGGTCGGTTATCTTTACCTGGATTCATTTCTCCGAAGCAGAAAAGGAGCGAAATCCCTGAGATCAAAAACAAGATAACCCATGCTTTTCAGTTTTTCTTTATTTTTAATGTCCTTTGCGATAATGCCAAATCTTTCCTTGCGCTTGGAATTATGCCATTTCACCAGCGCAGCTTTACGCTTCAATTCAGTAAATATTATTTCCACCTCTTTATTATTCAATGAACTCCACTTACATTCGAAAAAAGATATTTCCTTTTTCTCTCTATTCAAAGTAATGATGTCTATCTCCTCATTTTTATGCCACCATTTGCCAATATCCATAAATTCAAAATGCAGCGAACCTTTTCGGTTCATTTCTATCAAAAATTCGGCTGCCAGTTTTTCAAATGCTTTTCCAAAATATGAATTAATATCTTTCATGATTAATTCAAAAGCTTTCTCAGGATTTATTTCCAGCAAGCGTGAATTCCTGTAAATGAACCTGAACCAGAAATTAAAAAAATTATCCAGAAGGAAATATCTGGTGTCTCTGGCGCGGCTCATTATCACTGGTTTTTCTCCGATAACTATCTCATAATTATTTACAAGTTCATGAAGGTATTTTGATACCGCGCCCGGCTGCAAACCGGTATAATCTGAAATCTCCTTCGGGGTTGCATTTCCTGATGAAATTGCTTCAAGTATCGAGAAATAGCTCCTGTGCTCAGAGCCAAACTCAAGAGTAAGAATATTTTTTCCTTCCTCTGTCAGTATCTTTGTATCGATAAATAATCTTTTAAAAGTCTCTACAGGGTCGCAAGTTCCCATCTGTCCGGCAAGAAGGAGGTATTTGGGAACGCCTCCGAATATAAAATAGAACCTTGAAGCTTCCTCTGTTTCCAAATCAAAAAAAGCGCTCAGAAAGGCATAACTATCAAAAAAGTTGAATGGTTTCAGATTAAAAAGCATCGTAGCTCTTCCAAACAGCGGTTCTTTGGTATCTTTGAATATTTTTTTTATCATTCCGACATAAGAACCTATTATCAGGAACATATGCTGCGATTCGTTATGATTCAAGTCCCAGTATTTCTGGATTTTTGAAAATATGCCTGGATTGACTTTACTCAGGTTCTGGAATTCATCGAATAAAATAATCAATTTCTCTTTCTGCTCAAAAATCAGATTGAAGAAATCATCCCAGCTATCAATCCGCGGTATTATTTTGAGTGCCTCTCCAAGCGACTCTTCCAGGTCTTTGAAAATCAGCGTTTCAGGTTTTATTTCTATAAAAATATAAACAGCCTTCTTTTCTTTTATGAATTCGCGGCTCAATTCTGTTTTTCCCACCCTCCGCCTGCCGTAGATTACGACAAGGGATGATGAGCTTGATCTGTAAATATCTTCCAATATGCGAATTTCATTCTTTCGGTTGATGAAGCATACCATATAGTAACATACTGTACAGTTGGTATATATAGATTGCGATTTTACCTAAATTAATAATACAGCAGTAATCCTAATCGCTTGCAAAAAAGATGGTTTTAGCGAACTGGCGAGGTAATTACGGGGAAGAAGGGAAAAAGAACAGATGATTCTGATATTACGGTTTTTGATTCGACTGGGATTGCGATACGGGACGTGGCGACTGCGAATCTGGTTTATCAGAAAGCATTAGAAGCAAACAGGGGTATAAAATTGCAGCAATTCTAAACCACATCATTAACCATAAAAGCAACTCAATGTTAGCAGTATCCCTTCTTTCTTATTATACATTAAAAGCCATGAATTTCTTTTGCCATATTCCAATTTTTTTTCAAAACAGGTTTACTCACACTGGTCTCTCCGTTTGATGGCTCACCAGAGAAATGGCAAAACTTTTCGGGATAGTCAGGGTCGCCAAATTGACTCCAAACTTTGAATGCTTCGTAGCTCATTGGTTTTTCAATGTTGAATGGAATTTCAATTCCAGTCCTGATGCAATAACCCATTTGTTTGCCTGTTGATTTTGCATTTGAAGGTTTTGTTTCTACTTTTTTCTTTTCGGTCTTGTCTTGATTTGATGGGGAAACCATTTGAACAGTCACTCTAATTTCTTTGCTTATTGTCAGCAGACGTTGAGCTTCTTCTAATGTTGCGTTGTATAGTTCAGGGTCTTGTGCTTTTGAAATATAAATTCCCATTTCATTATTGTTCTGTTGCGAAAACTCATACAAGTTCATTGAAGTTATGATAGCTTCATTTTCGTTCAGATAACATTTAGCGTGCAAGTTTGTGCAAATGCTTGTCCGTACGCCAATTTGGTTTTCTAACCAATTATTTTCGTCAAGCTGAAGTTTATTTTCCCTATAAACAATCCGAATGTCCCGCTTTTGAATGTTCAGATTGCTAATGTGTTCTTTAATTCTGTTGCTAAACTGTAAGTAAGGGCTTATTAAAATCAATCTATCTTTTGTCCCTTTAATAAGTTCTTCCAAGTGGTAAGAAACTCCTGTTGTGTTTAAAAATTTCGCCATATGTTACCTCCTCATTTCGTTAATATCCATAGTATCAAAGAAACTTAAAATTTCCCCCATAGCCTTACATGAGTATATAATCTCTGTTGTTTTTGATTTTTTTTGACCAGATAGTTCCTAAATATAGCGCAGATAAGTTCCGCTTTCAATACGATTCGCGGCAAAACCGTGTCTTAGCCATGAACAGTTACATCCGTTCCAATGATTGCTTATTTTTTGCATCTGTAGATATATATTCCTTTACGACCCTGTCAAAATCAGATTCAAAGCGTTTATCCTGCTCTACTCAGACGTTTTCATACTCTTTTTCTGCCACCGCCACTTCATGCGATACCTGAGTTCTGTAAAATATCCTGCTCATTGAACTTGAGAAAAGCATCGAGTTTCCCGCTCCAATCCCGCATATACATGGGCTTTCCCCTGCTTTCGCTTGCATGGATCTCGTGAATTTCTTCCACTCATTTCCCACCATCCTTATTTCGTTTAACATTTTTTGCTCCAAAATCAAGCAGTAATGGCTCCATGTTAATTCTCTACGCAGTGTGTAGCGAATTTCACTTTCAGGTAATGTGAGATAAAACTGCCTGAAATTCCAAATGCGCTTCTGCGAACCAAAACCTTTAAACAATAATAAAAACAGTATCAGTTTTTGGAGAAGTAATCATGGCAGTAAAAAAATACGAAAGCAAAGGAGCAGCTCTGACCATCGAAGTTGACGAGGACAAATGTATCGGAGCGGGGGAATGCGTGAACGTGTGCCCGACTAACGTTTATGATCTTGTGGAAGGAAAGTCGAAAGCCACGCGCGTTGATGACTGCATCGAATGCTGCGCTTGTGTAGATGCGTGCCCCACAAAAGCTATCAAGCACAGCTCGTGCTAAAATCCGGCTCTCAGCCTGAAAGCGAGTTTTTCCGGGAGATGTGCTACAAGCATGTCTTCTATCACTTTTTCAATATCATAGCTTGCCCGTTCTAATCTTATTTTTCCGGTCTCAGTATCAAGAACAGCGAATGCCGCCCGCGGGTCTCCATCTCTCGGCTGACCTACCGAGCCCGGGTTCAGGATTATGCCTTCGGGATATTCCTTTTTGAACTGAACATGGGTATGACCTAATACAAGAATATCGCAATCTGCTGCCTTTAAGAAATCAGGCTCAATATCTTTCGGATAAATATATTCATCAGGGCCCTCTGGACTTCCGTGCACCAGCGTCATCCGGACGCCTTGCAGGTTAATATGCTCAACGTTTTTAAGCTCGCGGATGTAATCGACATTATCAGGCGAAATCATGTTTCTCGTCCACCGCAGGGCAGCCGCAGCATAGGGGTTAAAGTCTGAAGTATCATCTGTGATCAAAGCCCTGTCATGGTTGCCGAGAATTGAGATTATCTTTTTCTTTTTGAATAATCCGACTGTCTCATCCGGATACGGATTATAACCTATAATGTCCCCGGCATGCAGTATTTTTTCTGCGCCAGCCGCATCAAGGATTGAAAGTACGGCTCTTAGAGCAACGGCATTTGAATGCACATCAGCTATCAGACCGACCAGCATACTACTAAATATACCTTGGTTTCCCAAATAGCTGTCTTAAGATGAGAAAAGTCAGGGCTTCGATGGGAACTCTTGGAGTTCTCGGACTGGAACTCGTACAGATGGATACGCCTCCGACAACCGCGTATCTCCAGATATATACGGAGGAGCGGTGCAAAGCAAACTGCCTTTTCTGTGCCCAGGCAAAAGACTCGCGCGCCGGGCTGACTCATATAGCAAGGGGTATGTATGTGCCTGCCGACCTTGATGCCGTGGTTTCGCGGCTTAAGATGGCATACGAGAAAGGCTATATCCGGCGCGCCTGCATCCAGACCGCGCTTTATGATAAGTGGTGGGAGGATACAGTATATCTAATAAAAAGAATCCGTGCGGAAAATCATATCCCTATTTCGCTATCAGTATTCCCCCTTGCGGATGCGAAGTATAACGAGTTAAAGAATTCAGGGGTGAACGAGATCGTGATACCGCTTGATGCGTGCACTCCCGCGCTTTTTGATAAAATAAAGGGGCAAAGTGCAGGCGGACCGTACTCGTGGGAGAGACATCTGGACGGTATTAAGAGGGCTGCCCGCTTTTTTAAGAGCGCTGGAACGCATCTTATTATCGGGCTCGGTGAGACGGATGAGGATGCTGTGAAGATCATTGATGAGCTGCATGGCTATAATGTGAACACGGCTCTTTTTTCATATACATACGTCCCGGGCGCCCAGCTTGTTCTGGAGCCAGATAAGGAGGAAAGCATCAGGCATTACCGCACCGTGCAACTGGCAAGATACCTTATTCTGGAAGAGATCTCGGCTTACCCGGATATGCGATTCACAGACGGCGCTCTTTGTGATTTCGGAGCCAAAAGAGATGTAATTCTCAGGATAATCGAAGACGGCACGGCTTTCCAGACATCCGGATGTCCTGAGTGCAACCGCCCGATGGCAAATGAGACTTTTTCCATGATATATAATTTCCCAAGAAAGCTAAAAGATGATGAGGTTGCATCTGTTAAGAAAGAACTCAGGCTGGGTTGGTGTTAGTATTAGTCGAATTGTACTCTTATAGGTTTATATCATTCCAACCTAAACCGGGCACACAGGCGCAGCGCACCCGCCAGCATATTCAGCGTCCGCAGATACGTATTTTTCCAGCCTGTCCCCCAGGTACAATACCTGCTCTTCCTTGCTGCCGTACCTGTAAACCGTAATTCCCTTGCATTTCAGTTGATATGCGAGCATGTACGCCTTCTCGACTTCCTTGATATCCACGTCATTCGGAAAATTGATGGTCTTTGACACAGCATTGTCGCAATACTTCTGGAAAACAGCCTGCATCCTTACATGCCACTCGGGCGCAACGTCGAACGCTGTCACGAACACGCGCTTCACGTCCTCAGGCACCTCATTGATCCCGGCAAGATTTCCCTGCTTTGCGATTTTCATCATCAGCTCTTCGCTGTAGAAACCCCTTTCCTTTGCCACAGCCTCAAAATAGGGATTCACTTCAAGGAGTTTTGTCCCTTCAAGGACATTGCGTACAAACGAAATTGCGAACAGAGGCTCAATCCCGCTTGAGCAGCCCGCTATTATACTGATAGTGCCCGTGGGCGCGACTGTCGTCACGGTGGAGTTGCGTATAGGCTTTTTGAAAATACTGCCCGGGAGATTGGGGAACGCTCCCCGCTCTTGTGCCAGTTTCTCTGACGCCGCATGGGATTTTTCCTCAAGGAAGCGCATTATCTCCTCCCCTGTTTTCAGGGCTTCCTCAGAATCATAGGGGATACCGAGCTGCACAAGCATATCTGCAAATCCCATAACCCCAAGACCGATTTTCCTGTTCGCATGTGTGATTTCTTCTATCTCACGAAGGGGATATTTATTAACGTCTATTACGTTATCGAGGAACCTGACAGCCGGTTGTATTGTCCTCTCAAGCTTTTCCCAGTCGATCGAGCCGTCCTTTACCATCCGTGCAAGGTTTATTGAGCCGAGATTGCAGGACTCGTAGGGTAATAGAGGCAACTCACCGCATGGATTCGTACTCTCCATCATCCCGATATGCGGCGTAGGATTGCGCCTGTTTATCTCATCGACGAACACAACACCCGGATCTCCGGTTCTCCACGCCATTGTTATTATAAGATTCCACATATCCCGCGCCCGCACTTTCTTCACTACTTCCCTGTTCCGCGGATTTATCAGCTCATACTCGCCGTCCTCCAGCATGGCTTTCATGAACTTATCATCCACTGCAACAGAGATATTGAAATTCGTGAGGAAACCTTGTTTTGTCTTTGAGGTTATGAATTCAACAATATCCGGATGGTCTGCCCTGAGTATCCCCATGTTGGCGCCGCGCCTCTTGCCGCCCTGTTTTATGACATCCGTGGTGGTATCGAATACGCGCATGAAAGTAACAGGACCAGAAGCCACACCTTTTGTGGATCTCACAATATCACCTCTCGGTCGCAGGTGTGTGAATGAGAAACCTGTGCCGCCTCCCGATTGCTGGATGAGCGCCATATTCTTCACTGCGTCAAAAATGCTTATCAGCGAGTCCTCGACAGGAATGACAAAACAGGCAGAAAGCTGCCCGAGGTCCGTACCTGCGTTCATAAGCGTTGGAGTATTAGGAAGGAACTCAAGCCTGACGAGCATATTAAAGAATTCCTCCTCGGATTCGGGGTCAAGGGCTATGGCTTTGGCGATACGCCGGAAAAGTTCAAGAGGTGTCTCCACTACATTCCCGTTTTCATCTTTTAGCAGGTAGCGCCTCTCAAGGACGCGTACTGCATTAACACTTAACTTTAATTCGTCCCTGACGCCAAAGAATTGTTTTGCCCTCCTTACCTGGGCGCGTTTCTCCCTGTAGAGAATGTATGCCTTGGCTACTGCCGTATAGCCGTTTTTGATTAAAACCTCTTCCACGATATTCTGTACGTCCTCAACGCCGGGTATTCCGGGAATTCTTTCCTCCACGATTTTTACTACCTGGTTCGCAATATCCTCGGCTGTCTTCCCATCTTTAGTTTTTGTGGCAAGGAAAGCCTTGAAGACCGCGTTGGCTATCTTGGACTTATCGAATTCTACGATTCTTCCGTCCCTTTTACGGATTTTCTCTATCATGTTCCCCATAAATTATTGAATCTCATCGCCAATAAGGTTTTCGCAGTTGCGTATAGGCATTATGTGCCACAATAAGACCATGGGCTATTGCAACTACGGTAAACTGCACTTCAGACGCCACATCGCCCACAGCATATATCCCGTCAATGCTGGTCTTCTGGGATTTATCGGTCTTGATATATCCATTCTCAGTAAGCTCTATTCCGAGTTTCTTAAAAATCTCTGTGTTCGGGGTAAGCCCAACAGCCAGTATGACAGCATCCACAGCCATCTGGAACTCTTCGTCCTCCTTTACGTTCCGCATGACAGCTTTTTCTACCTGTTCTGCCCCTGCTATTTCCAGCAGCTCAGTATTATAAAGGATTTTGACCTTGTCCAGAGTCTTTAAATGCTCCATTTTATGCGGGACAGCCCTCAATTCATCATGCCTGTGAGCTATGGTGATTATGTCCGCTGTTTCAGCAAGGCTCAGTGCCGCATCCACGGCAGAGTTCCCGCCTCCAACGATAAGAACACGTTTTCCTGCAAATTTCTGCGGGTTCGTGACAAAATAATATACCCCTTTATCGTTCTTGCTGAATTTCTCTTCGCCCTTAACACCTGCCTGCGAAGGAGTAGTGCCCGTCGCGAGCACGATTATCCCGCCTCTGTACTCCCCGCTATCTGTAATGACCTTTCTATCCCGGGTTATTTCGTTCACCCGTTCCTTCCTCAGGTCCACTTTTAATCTCTTTGCATCGTTCAGCCATATATCAATAAGGTCCTGGCACGTTGTTTTTTCGCACAGCCCCGGGAAGTTCTCTATCATCTTTGTCGGGCATAGCCACGATAACACCCCGCCCCAGTTTGAGGCTTCAAATATTGCAGTCTTAAGCCCCCGGTATCCGCATAGAATACTTGTTGACAAACCGCCTGGTCCTCCGCCAACTATAATCACATCGTAATCATATTTCTCTGCCTCTACTTTGGCTTTCTCCTCTTTTTTTGCCATATAATCCTGGATCGCAGCATGGAGAGCATCCGCAGCAAGATTTGAGCAGTGCATCTTGATAGGAGGCAGGCCTCCGAGTTCATCCGCCACATCCCCGCGGGTGATTTTAAGTGCCTCCTCAAGCGTTTTTCCTATAGCCATCTCCGTTATCATGCTGCTTGTGGCAATGGCAGAGCCGCAGCCGAAAGTCTTGAATTTTACATCTTTGAGTATGTTGTTCTCGACTTTTATCTGGATCTCCATCAAATCCCCGCAGACAGGATTTCCTACCCGCCCTATACCATCTGCATCTTTTATCTCCCCGACATTTCGCGGATTCCTGAAATGTTCCATTACTTTTTCCGAGTATTCGAATTGTTCATCCATGTTCTTACCCCTTTTTAGGATATAACGGCGATAACGCCCTTAATCTTGTCACGACTTTCGGTACAGCTTCAATGACCTGCCCCACATCCTCATCATTGTTGTATCTTCCAAGCGTGAGCAGCAAAGACCCGTGCGCCTCCTCATGCCTCAACCCCATCGCTATCAGCACATGCGACGGCTCAAGCGTCTTTGAGGAGCACGCTGAGCCCGTGCTTGCTGTTATCCCCATGTCGTTGAGCTGAAGTATTATACTTTCACCCTCAATGAAGCTGAAGCGAAAACTTGCTACACTGGGAAGCCTCTTTGTCCTGTGACCTGTAAGATAAGTGTACTCCAGCTTCAGGATATTCTCTATCAACCTGTCCCGCATCCAGATAAGCCGCGCGCCGTCATCGATCATCTCTTTCTGGGCGAGTTCTGCAGCTTTACCCATCCCGATTATTCCGGGGATATTCTCGGAGCCGCTTCTCAGACCGAACTCCTGTCCTCCTCCGAGCAAAAATGGCATTATTCGTATGCCCTGTTTAATATACAGCGCGCCGACGCCTTTCGGACCGTACATGTCATTGGAAGATAGCGTCAGGAGGTCGATGTGCTCATCTTCCACATTAACCGGCACTTTCCCGACCGCCGCAGTCCCATCCACATGGAACAGTATCTTCTTATCTGATGCTATCCCGCCGATCTCTTTTATCGGCTGGACGGTCCCGACTTCCCCGTTCGCGTACATTATTGAGATAAGTATGGTTTTATCCGTTATCGCGTTCTTTATCCGTTCTGCATCCACAAGCCCGTCTTTATCAACAGGTACGTATGTCGCCTCAAACCCGCTTCTTTGCAGGTCTTTCAGGGTATTCATCACAGACATATGCTCGACCGAACTTGTGATTATATGATTTCCCTTATCCTTATACCGCATTGCAGCGCCGCGCAGTGCCAGGTTATTCGATTCTGTTGCGCATGATGTGAATATGACGCTTTTCGGATTCGGGGCGCCTATCAGGTTCGCCACTTTCGCGCGGGCAGCCTCAAGTTCCCTCCTGGCTTTTCTTCCTGCCGAATGAAGGGAAGAAGGGTTCCCGATATCCTTATCAAAATACGGCAGCATGGACTCAAGTACCCGCGCATCAACGGGCGATGCAGAGCCGTAATCCATGTATACTGGTCTCATTTTTTCACTTTTCACTTAGAACCACATAGTTCCGTCCGCATCAAGCACCAGGTCATTCAACGTAGCCGCTCCCACTATCTCGGCAGGGGGCACAAAATCCCCCTTTGCAAGACTGATAAGCTGGCAGCTCTGTTCACAGACCATAAGTTTTACTCCTGCTTTTACTGCCTGGTCCATTATTTCTTTGAGGGACGGAAAACTTCCCATCTTGATCTTTTCAGCATTCCCTTTTTTCACGACCGTTATGCCCATCCCAAGGAAGTATATTATCGCGTCTATTCCCATGGCTTTTGCTGTCTGGGCGAGCACGAAGGGTGAATATAACCGCTCCGGCGTATCGATTCCACTTGTCTGGACATAGAGTAAAGTTGGCATGTAACCTCCAATGGTTTATTGGGATTAATAGTAGATACGTTTTTCCGTTTAAAATCAATTTTAAGCCTTTAGCATCTGGTTTTTCGTTTTTGAAAAACCTGCATCACCGGGGCGGTTTTTACAAACCGGTATGCAGACTTATGTTTTTGGGAAAAGTATATATAGTATAGTGATAAATTTACAGCTAAGACAACAAATCGTTGTCGGGGTATGAAAATATGGCGAAAACAAGAAATTTTGTATTACGCGAAAAAAATGGAAAAGAGACAGGTGTATTTACCGGTAACCAGCCGCGGCAGGCAGCATTGAAGGCAGCCAACCGCAGCAAGGGAACTAAATCCAAACCCGTTGAGATAAGACTGAGAGAAAGAGGATCAAAGAAGATACATATCTATAAAGGATGGAAAGAAGTCGTTCCGGCACCGAAGAATAAACCGAAATGGATGCCTGCAAATATTAACAAACCGAACGTAAAGAAGGCAGGCATAGAGAAACTTAAAAAGATTTAATTTTAACTTTTTTATTTTTATTTTTTAAAGCAAGTTTTATATGCACATGCCTCATTCTATGATGAGGTGAGTCAATGAAAGTTTCTCCATTATTGATCGGCTACATTCTCTGGGCGTGTATTGCGACTGCGGGTCTTACGTTTATAATATTTCTCATACCTGCGTTTGCCGGGACTCTTCATTAATCGAGCCCATCCATATAAAAACAATAACAAGCGCCAGGATCACTACGAACAGCCCCAGCAGTCCGGCCTCAGGACCCAGATTTCCGCCAGTCACAAGCCGGTATTCAGACGTTGTCTTAAGTATCCCGCCAAAACCATCTCTCATCGAATAAACATGATACTGGAATAAGTTCCAGGTAAAATGGAACCCGATGGACATCCTGAGCCCGTCATAAAGATAACAGAACGCCAGCAGCATCTGCGCGAATGTCAGGGTTAAAACCATAATTATAATACTGGCACCGCTGGTTTTCAATACCACTATCGATGGTATATGGAGAAGTGAGAAAAAGAACGAAGAAAGAATTACCGCCTTCCACAAGCCAAATCTTTTCTGCATATCCGGAAGTATATAACCCCGGAAAGGCAACTCCTCCCCGAACGCTACGATTCCCTGCAGGATGATACCAGCTATAAGGATGCCCTGGAAATCCGGGAGCAGATCTTCGATGCTGAGAAATCCTGACGACAGTTCTATTAAAAATATCATCGTTATCAGGATAAAACCCAGTATAGCGCCCTTAAAGAAGCGATGTCCCCAGACAAATGATTCTCCGTCGTACCGTTTATAGATAACGGGTAACAGAATGAGCGCAAAGTAAGCGAATAATGGGATGAACGCCAGTAACGAAGGCGGTTCTGGTTTCTGCTCAATAGTATTCTGGCTCCCTGTGGAATTCATGCCTGCGGACATTTCAGGAGGCAGCCAGAGAACAGATATGCTTGAAACAAGGATGACAAGAACTACCAAAAAATAGAAAACAGCCCTGCGTCTTTTTTTTAGAATTTCGATCATATCTATCATCCGTGGTACGGGCTCGCTGGGATTTGAACCCAGGTCATAGGCTCCGGAGGCCCATGTACTATCCGGACTATACTACGAGCCCGCCAAATATATCATCCCGGACACGATCGCTCCTGAAATGGTAGCAAAAAGATTGACACCGTTATTTGATATGTAGCCTTTCTGCTGGAGCGTCGCACCAAGCACACTATCGATGTTCGTGCCGATAAACCCTCCTGCTATCGCAGCGATTGCAACAATGTACGTATCCTGGATGCCCGGTATTAATACGACTGCAAGGAGCGATATCGCCGAGGCCCCGAAAAATGCTGCGCCCTCACCAAGTCTTGATACCGCGCCATCGGTGCCCGGTCTCACTTTCCTGAACGTGGTGATCATCCTCGGTTCCCCTCTGTATGTCTGCCCTATCTCGCTTGCAAGCGTATCGCCGCAGGCTGTTGCTATCGAGCCGAGGTAAGCAGAGAGCAAAAGCATACTGTAGGATGGAGAAAATGCCTTGTAAGCTACGGCAAGGGACAGGGCCGCTAAAGAATTGCTAAAAACGTTCTTATAGCCGCGGGCTCCGCCTTTTTCCTCGGCTATCCCGTGAGCCTGTTTGTATTTGTATTTGTAACGGGTGAACAGGCTTCCCAGGAAGAAGAAGGCAAGAAGAATGAAGAACCAGTATATACTGCTGGATATAATAATCACCACTCCAAATAGTGTTGCGCTCAGCATGGCAGAGATATCGGCTATACGTACCTTGTAAGCAAGGTATCCGAGTATGAATGCAAAAACAAGGATTTTGATAAGATACAATGTATCTATGTTATAGCTTGACCCGAACGCATAGAACAGCCACATCGTCATTGCAGAGCCGAGGGGAATGATGATATTATCCTCGGTCACGGTCACCGATTCAAGGAGCGCGCCGCTGATAGCCCCGAGCATGGCAAGGAAAAAAAGCACGCCGTAAGGAACCGGGTAATACGCTGGTTGGGACCATTCCAAAATCCATACCGCAGCAAGGAACGCAAAGATACCGCCGGAAATAAGGAAAACAATGCTTGATTTTGCTGAATATATCTTTGTATTGTTTTGTTTTTTATCGTATTTCCCTTTATCATGGATATTGATAATATCGGAAATCCCATCCCCAAAAGTTGTGATAACAAAAGCCCCGCCTATTATAAACAACGGGAGCTTAGCCCGTCCTACCAGCAGACTCACAAGCAAGAGGAGTGCCGTAATAAAAAAGAGCTGGACCAGACCTGTGAGTTTACCTTCCTTGATATCTGATTCCCGCGCAAGTATTGTAAAAACAGGCGAGCCGGGCTGGAGCCTTGAGAAAATGAGCGTCCCTGCAATAAACGCTAACAAAAGGTAAAATGTATCGAAAAAAGGGAAGAGGAGCACCAGCAGCCCGATGGAAATATAGATACCCTGCTTCTTGTACTCCTGTATGTGCGTCATCTTATTCAGAATCAATGCTAATAAGCAAATACTTTATCCTCCCTATCCAATAAAAGGCCATGGTACTTATTTCGAGGCTGTACGAATGGAAGCTTAAGGCTGAAATAAAAAAGCAGGAAGTACCGAAAAACATCGTCCTTGCGCTCTCAGAAAGCGATTTACTGGCCGACGCGGGTTTAATGAACTTCGGGCTTTTGTTTCCTGGTGCAAAGAGACCGGGATCGATACAGTGACGATATACATCAGCATAATCGAGGTCAATGTCGAACTCAGCAAAAAGATATGTGCAAAGCTGACTTCGGAAATACCGTCAGTGCTCTACGATATAACCCGCAATATCAATGTCATCACGCGGTGGGACAGGGAAATAAAAAGATATGAGGACGGGGGGATGAGGCTTGACATCTCACTCGGCTACAGCGGAAAATACGAACTGACGCATGCTATCAAAGAGATCATGAAGAAAGTAGGCGATGGTAAGCTTCATCCGGAGGACATTAACGAAGAAGTGATAGAATCCCATTTATTATTCAGGTTCGAGCCTGACCTTGTTCTCCGGGCGGGCGGCAAGAGATTAACGGATTTTCTTATCTGGCAGGCGGTCTATTCCGAGCTTTATTTCACGGATGTGAACTGGCTTGATTTCAGGAAGGTGGATTTTTTAAGGGCTATCCGGGATTTCCAGAAGCGAAAGAGGAGGTTTGGAAAGTAATTGAGACTTTGATATCGTTCCCCGTGTGGCACAGAACCTGCCGGGAATCAAAGAATGAAATGTATATAGGGACGTAAAAAGATTATAGTTTGAACTGGAGAGTCGGTGGTTCATATGATTGCCAGCCAGAAAGTCAAAGAGGGAAAGCTTGTAAAAGTAGAAGTGGAATGCGACGGGTTTATAAAAAAAATCAAGATAACGGGTGATTTTTTCCTGCATCCTGAAGATATTCTTGAGAAGATAGAGAAAAGTATCCTCGGTTTGAGAAAAGATACAGGTACGGAAGCGATTGCTTCCAGAATCCATGAAATAACCGGGGCT
Source organism: Candidatus Methanoperedens nitratireducens (assembly GCF_900196725.1). Lineage (GTDB taxonomy): Archaea > Halobacteriota > Methanosarcinia > Methanosarcinales > Methanoperedenaceae > Methanoperedens > Methanoperedens nitroreducens_A. The sequence goes on from NZ_FZMP01000240.1 coordinate 14,390, forward strand.
AACGATGCCCAGATGATAGGAGTAAGCCCTGAATCGCTTGCTCTGGTTATCAGGGAGGCGCTAAAATGAAATGGAGAGTCATGATGCCTGAGACTTACGATGCCTTCATGAACATGGCGATCGATGAGGCTGTCAGCGAAGGCATAAGGAACGGAACATCGTTGCCTACCATCAGGTTTTACAACTGGAAGCCGAGTGCGGTCTCCATCGGTTATTTCCAGGGCATCAGGGACGAGGTGAACCTCGATACATGCAGGGAACTGGGCATCGACTGCATCAGGCGATGGACCGGCGGAGGGGCGGTATATCACGATTATGATGGTGAGGTAACCTACAGCGTGATCGCGTCTGCCAGCGTATTTCCTAAGAATATCATAGAATCGTACAGGCTGATCTGCGGCTGGCTTGTCAAAGCTCTCGGAACGCTCGGTATTGAAGCGGAGTTCCGACCGATAAATGATATACTTGTCGGCAATAAGAAAATCTCAGGCAGCGCACAGACCCGGCGCGGCGGGATATTGCTGCAGCACGGGACGCTGCTTTACGACCTTGACCTCGCGACAATGTTCAGCGTACTGAACGTGAGCAGGCAGAAGATATCTGATAAGATGATAAAGAGCGCCGAGGAGAGAGTTACGTGCATCCTGAAGCACAGGGACGTGGATAAGAGAAAGGTTTATGATGCTCTTATCGGGGCTTTTACCGAGGGCAAGGAGTTCGAGTTCGGGGCATGGAGCGAGAGTGAGCTTGTAAGGGCAAGAGAGCTTGCTGAGAGGAAGTATGGAAGCAATGAGTGGATGTACCTGAGGTAATCCATAGTTGCATCCTTTTCTCCTGTGAACTTAAGTCCCCGGGAACTAACATTAGACGTGCTGGCGATAACGTTTAGCTTATTTAACCTGAAATGAATATCAGAGCACAATGGAACAACAAATTTTCGCCCGGGCGTTCGCACCGGCACACATCTCGGGTATTTTCATAATCGACATAAAGGAAGAGCCCCGGCTCTCAGGCTCGATGGGGTGCGGCATATGCCTCGAAGACGGCGCAGTCACGAAAGTACGTACTGCGGAAGAAACCACGATAAAAATAAACGATGCGGTCACAGAAGCCCCCACAACCCTCTCTGCCATAAGTCTTCTTACTTCACAGCCTGTACTTGTGGAAACCGAACTCGACATACCCATCGGCGCGGGATTCGGGGCAAGCGGTGCCGGGGCGCTGAGCACAGCGCTTGCATTAAATGATGAGCTTTCCCTGGCTCTTACCTTTAACGAACTGGCGCTGGCTGCGCATACGGCAGAGGTCACTAACAGGACGGGGCTTGGGGATGTCGCAGGGCAGACCTGCGGGGGCGTCGATATCAGGGCAAAAGCCGGAATTCCACCCGTCGGGATAATAGACAGGATACCATGCAGAAATATATCAGTTTCCTGGGTGAGCTTCGGCGGTTTATCCACAAAATCAGTCCTGACCGACGACCTGAAAAAAAGAAGCATCAACAAGGCCGGGAAATCCAGGCTTAAAGAACTCATTAAAAAGCCCACGCTCACGAATTTTTTCCAGCAATCCTGCGCATTTGCAAAGGAGATAGAGCTTATGAGCCCGAAAGTAAAGGATGCCATAGAGGCTGTGGAGGCAATGGGCGGGCTTGCGAGCCAGGCAATGCTGGGAGATACGGTTTTTGCTATAAATGATAACGGGGCGCTCCTGGAATTCGGGGATGCCCGTGAAAGCAGGATAAGCAGCACCGGAGCACACCTGTTATGATCCCGAAAAGCCATCCCAGGTACGAGTCCCTGATGACACGCGAGAAAATAGTTGAAGGTGTGGAGAAGGGGATAACAAGCATACAGGGGCTGATAGCCCAGGGACGAGGCGAGGCATTCGATTACCTGCTCGGGGAAAAAACCTCAAAGAGCGCATTGCAGGCTGAGAAGGTGTCTGCCGCTGTATTACTTCTTGCAAAAAAGCCTGTCATCTCTGTCAACGGGAATGCCGCGGTGCTTGTCCCTGAAGAGCTCATCAGGTTAAGCGATATTGTTAATGCTCCTCTTGAGGTCAATCTATTCCACAGGACGCAGGAGAGGGTGAATAAAATAATCGATCACCTGCGCTCTCTTGGTGCAAAGAGGATGTACACAAAAAGCGACGGGCTGATTCCCGGTCTGGAGCATGAGAGGGCGAAGGTGGATATCGACGGCATCTTCAGCGCGGATGTTGTGCTTGTTCCTCTTGAGGATGGCGATCGCTGTAAAGCACTTGTGGATATGGGGAAAAAAGTAATTGCAATAGACCTTAACCCGCTTTCAAGGACTGCACAGTGTGCCCACGTGACGATCGTGGACAATATTACGCGTGCAGTTCCGAACGTTTCAAGAGCCGCAGAGGAGCTTAAAAACTCAAATGACAATGAGCTTCAAAGGCTGGTTAATGAGTTTGATAATAAGAAAAACTTAAACGGATCGATAGAGGAGATCATCGGTCACCTGACTTTTATTTGCTAAAGGTAAGAATGAATACGCTGCCCTTTGAAGGAGTACTTTCAACCCTGATAGAACCTCCGTGACCTTCCATTATGCCTCTGGTGATTGCTAGCCCGAGCCCGGCGCTACCAGGCTGATGGGTGGAATTATTTCCTGCCCAGTAAAACTTATTGAAAATTTTATCGATCTTATCCGGTGGTATACCTATGCCATTATCTTTTACATATACTTCTATATATTTCTCAAATTCAGAGGCTCTGATCTCTACGTTCCCGCCTTCCTGGGTAAACTTCAGAGCATTACTTAAAAGATTTACGAATACCTGGTTAATTCTGTCTTTGTCCACATTTATATTCGAAAGAGCTTCTGGAATATCGGTCCTGATATTCAATCTTTTTTTCTCATACTGGCTTTTTATGGTGCCAACAGCGGTATCAATGATATCATGCAGGTCTACCATTTCCTTGTTGTATTCCAGTTTGCCGGATTCGATTACGGAAATATCCAGAAGGTTGTTTACCAGACGTATCAGACGATCGTTATTCCGTATTAAAATTTGAACTAATTCCTTTCTGGAAGCGGGTTTTGAGTCATCCTCCAGCAGTAGTTCTGAAGAAACCTTCATGGCAGTAAGTGGTGTCCTCAATTCATGTGATACCATTGATATAAAGTCAGATTTTAACTTATCAAGTTCATTTAATTTCGTATTTGCATCTTTTAAAAGCCTGTTAGATTTATTAAGTTCGCCGGTCTTTTTTGCTACTTCAAGCTCAAGAGATTTGCTCCATCTGGAAAGCAATAGAATAATTGAAAAGCTGCCCAGAATAATAAGACCTACTGCCATTCCAATAAACAGGCTCTGTTTAATATATACCGAATTTATCAGGGCGTTAACTTCTGATGCAGGGGAGATCACGGCTACTGACCAGTTCTGATTGTACCAGATGACAGGAGAATAAGCTATCAATTTTTTCTCATGTCCACCGTTCTCAAAATAATAGCCGATACCTTCTTTTCCAGTTGTTTGATTCTTGAGGATACTCTGCATAAGAATATCCGTGCTATTCAGGGCATCCGGATGTTTTTCTCCATAATTGTATATATAAGAACTGTCGTATAACATCTCCCCACGGTCATTTATCATGTGGATATCCCAGGGAGGGTCATAGTTTTTTAGAAATTTATCTGAAATCTCTGAGATTGTTATAATTGCAAGAATTTCGCCTTTGAACTCATCTCCTTTGTAAACAGGGGTCCAGATAAAAGCTCCAAGCCCCCCCTCCAGTAAACGCACAGGTCTTGTGATAGTAGTCTTCCTATTGTCTCTTACCCATTCAAATGTATCTATCAAAGTACGTTCTGTTTCATTATCCTCTACTCTATCAAACTTATAAATGTCATATCCAAAAGGTGTATTTTCCATGGGATACCCGATGGTGACCACACCGCTTTCGTTGAGATATTCAAATACATAAATCCCGCTGGTCTTATTATAAACATTCCTAAATTCAGTTGATATTTCATCAGGCGATGCATCGGATATATGTAAAGCCGTTACCTCAATGAGCGTTGTTTTTTCGTTCAAGAATTCGCTCATCCCTGATGAGATCTGTTTTGAAAGGAGCAGTTGCCGTTCGCTGAATTGTTTCTGGACGATATTTTGGATATCATCATTCGATTTAATCGCAAGAAAAACAATGATTGTGATAGATAAAAAGCATATAATTAAAATTAACAGGTTTAATTTTGTGTTTCGTGGTGCAAATCTTTCAATCATTTAACGTTACATCTGACGTACACTTACTATAAATAGTCTGGTTTATCGCAGTTCCTTGCGGCAATAGTGGCAATATGCCCTTGCCAGTATTGTTGGCATAGCGAATACCATATGCTCAGAAACATTCGTCATAGTGTACGCAATGGGCATCCGGGCAATAGGAGGTCTGTGTACAACAATGAATGCTTTTTACTAAAAACATTTATAGCAAACCTTCAACAATTGCTGCATTATTGCGTTTTGATTGGTTGCTTTGGTTGAGGCTATATAAAATAGAAAGAAAATATCTATAATAAACCTGGGTTTGCCCGGTTTAAGAGGAAGGTTGACCTGATTGGAAAATAGTATTGACTTTCAGTCGAAAAATTGCAAAAAAGCGGATATACATGTCCATACAAAATATTCCGGATTTACCAGATATTCACTAATCCAATTTCCGGACTCTATATCTGAGCCTGATATGGTTGTCAAAGCTGCAATACGAAAAGGACTTGATGTTCTTTGCATTACTGACCATAATTCCATAGCCGGTGCACTTAAAACGCAAAAATACGCTGCTGGTTTATCAGGGATTGAAGTTGTTATCGGGGAAGAGATCTCTACTGCTGAAGGTGAAATTATAGGTCTTTTTCTTCAGGAAAGAATTGAGCCCGGGCTTGATGCACAGGAAACTGCGGAACGTATCCATGAACAGGGCGGGATTGCTATAGCACCCCATCCGTTCAGTCCCCACTGCCCATGTCTTGGATGTAAAGTACAGCACCTTGATCTGGACGGTATCGAGGTCTTCAACTCTATACACCGCGACCCTTATTCAAACAGACTCGCCTTAAGAAAAAGTGTGACGAACGGGAAAGCCAGCATGGGTGGAAGCGATGCCCATTCTGTCGAAATGGTCGGCAACGCATATACGACTTTTCCAGGAAGTACGGCGGATGACTTCAGAAGGTCAGTACTTCGAAAAGAGACATTTTTTGGCGGGGAGACCACGTCTCTTGCAGCCTGCATCCGCTGGAGTAATGGAGCGGCGATGGAAATAGGCAAAGCTGCCTATAGATCGCTCAGTGGGAGAATCGTACAGGACAATGCACTCCATACAAGGATACACGGGATTAAAAAACGCAATAAGATAATAGGGTTGTTTGGGGCTGCGTTATATCTGGTACCGCCGATTCCCATAATCTCCGGAGCGGTCGGGGATTTAATCATAAGGAGAAAAGCCAGAAAGATGTGGAATGAGAACAAGTGGATAGATTGAACCGGTCAGCAGCATCTGGAAAAAGCGAATAACAAAGGAGAATGAACTTCCTGATTCCGGACTTTGTGCCCCGGTTAATTATCTCAGAGGTGGTATTCTTTCTTAAAAAAGATACATTAATCATATAAAAGCCCAATTCAGGTGATAACTGAAAGTTCAATGGCGCTCAAAGTTAAAATCGGGACTCACGGCATTTTAATAGCAGCTATTGTATTGATCATTTCGGTACTTCTGCTGATCGACAGGCTGCTGGCTACAGGTCCTGTTCAGCTTATTTTAGAGGATGGCAGGGCAGTACCGATAGAGGGGGCTTCGTATTTTTCATTGAATGATGTGCTTTTTTTCATTATAACCGCATGGCTTGGCGGTATGTCTTTCCTGTACATAGTCCTTTTCTCAAAGGAAATGCCCGAATTAAAAAGAGATACCACAGCTATCCCGGAAAATAAAAGCACAGTCGAGTTAGCCGCAACTCTACTTGATGGTGATGAGAAGGTCTTATTCCAGAAAATAGCCGGTGACAACATGATTTTACAGAGAGAACTTGTCTTAAAGACAGGTTTTTCAGAGCCTAAAGTGAGCAGGCTTCTTGACAGGCTTGAAAGAAGAGGATTGATAATACGCCAGAGAGATGGGATGGGAAACAGGATATTGATAAAATAGGATAATGCAGGCGGAATTTCATTTTTTTAGAACTGCTTTCAGGGGGATTTCAGGGAATTCTTATATGGTCTTTCATCCTGTGACCAACCATGGATATGTGGAAAGCACTGGCACTGGTCATGATCTGCCTGCTGGCTGTCGCCGTAGGGCTTCGGTTTACCTATACAGAAGCTCATGCGTTCCAGCTTAGCGAGGAACAAAAGATTTTCGCGATAAACGCAGCAAAGGATGAGTTGAGAGATGAAATGGGGAATAGCGATTACAATATTACTGTCCAGAACCGCGGGAGGATACTGCCTGCTGCAGGCGGGGATAAAAAAGTCGTTCGCGTTGTTCTCACCAGGGAGAATATAACTTTAACTGCCCTTGTTGATATGGATACAGGCGACGTGGTGGAAAAGAGTAGGATGGAATCCAGCGGATGGATGGCAGAGTACCACCACGAGAATCAAAAGCGCTGGGGTCACCAGCGGTTGCTCGGCAGGTGATATGATGGGGACTATAATGGAGTTACAGGACGTCTGGAAAATCTATCGCATGGGTGAGTTCGACGTACCGGCGCTTGCGGGAGTAGACCTGATGATCGAAGAAAATGAGTTCGTGGCTATAACAGGACCAAGCGGATGTGGCAAGTCAACAATGCTGAACCTGATTGGCTGCCTGGACATGCCCACCCGCGGGAAGGTCCTGCTTGAGGGCAGAGATATATCGGAATTCAAAGGCAGTGAGCTAGCGCGCGTGAGAGGTAAGAAGATCGGGTTCATATTCCAGACTTTTAACCTCTATCCCACGCTCACAGCCCTTGAGAATATCCGATTGCCGATGAGGATCCATGAATTTAACGAAAAAAATGTAGAGGAGACATCAAAAAAACTCCTGGCAACTGTCGGGCTGGCTGAACGCGAATCTCATTTCCCTGCCCAGTTATCGGGCGGACAGCAGCAGAGGGTGGCGGTAGCAAGGGCGCTCTCTACAGGTCCTTCTATTCTCCTGGCAGATGAGCCTACAGGGAACCTTGATACAAAAGCAGGAAGTGAAATAATGGAGGTCTTCAAGCATTTAAACAGCGAGGGATTGACTATAGTTATGATAACGCATGATAAGAAAATCGCAGAATATGCAGGAAGAGTTGTGAGAATGCTGGATGGGAAAATAGTAGGTGAAACATGAAGCGGTTGAGTGTTATTTATGTGGTCTTTGCAGTCGTATCAGCACTGCTGCTTGCACAGGCAGCATCTGCGGCTTCGAATTATCTTGTGATCGAAAACTCACAGGTCTATCCCGGGGATACGACCTATGTTTATGTACCGATAAAGAACATTGGATATTTTGCTTCGTTCATGGAGGATGTATCGGTCAGGCTTGTACCTAAAGACAATGCTTCAGCTAAAGCCGTGACAATACTTGACGATGCATATTCCCTGGGAACAATAAACAACTGGGGCGACCAGAGAACAGCAAAATTCAGAATCCATGTAAATCCTGATGCTGTTGAAGGAGATTATTATTTCGATGTTTATATAACCTACAAAGGGCAGTCAACAAGCAGCTCAGCTTCGCAAACTCCGGCAACAACAAAGCTTGAGGACCAGATATTGACTATTAAAGGAAAGCCCCTGATAGTGCTGCTTAATTCAACTCTCGGTATCGTTGAGCCGATGAGCATCAACCGGGAAACATTACAGTTTAAAAATACGGGCACAGGCACGGTACAGAATGTTATTGCTGAAATAAGTATCGGGAGCAGCGATATGAAATCCTCCTTTTCAATTCTGGGCGGAGGAACCCAGTTCTCACTCGGTAACCTGAAGCCCGGGGATGATGCCTATATCACATTTGACCTGGCTGTAGATATCGCAACCCGCCCGGGTGTATATAACCTGCCTTTGAAAATCACAGGTCTGAACAATTATTCATCGACAAATTATATGGGACTGGTTGTAGCGGGAACAACCGATTTTGAGCTAAGCTACCAGGAGACCATGGGCTCCTTTTCGCTCAATGTTGCAAATATAGGGGTAAATCCAGCCAGTGCAGTGACTGTCAGCCTGCCGCGGCAAAAGAACTTCACATCATCCGGGAGCAGTTCATCCGTGCTTGGGAATTTAAACCCGGGTGATTATACATCTGCAATATTCCAGGTCGTGAAAACACCGGGTACAGGAAAAGACCTTGATGTGGAAATACAATATACCGACACCAGCGGGAAGAGACACGCAATTGCAAAGAACCTTGCTGTAGAGATCTCACCAGCAGGAGCGCAGGCAGGGATAGGGTATAGAGGTTCATCAAGGGCATCAAGTACAAATTATGCAATATGGCTGCTGGCAGTTATTATTGTTATAGCTGCAATATACTGGCAGCGAAGAAATATAACCGCCTATTACCAGAAACTTAAAGGGGGGTAAGACTCAGTGTGTACAGAGACCCGTATTACGGGGACTGATGGGAACTAAATATGAAGGCCCTTGATATTTTCAGCCTGTCCCTGAGCCACGTCAAGAAAAGCAAGATGCGAAGCTGGCTCACTATAATAGGCATTGTAATAGGAGTAGCTGCGGTCGTAGCTATTATCTCCATAGGACAGGGCATGCAGGAAAGCGTGCAGGCAAGCCTTGGTAGCCTTGGAGCCGATCTGATCACCGTTACCCCTGGTTTTTCGCGGGCAACCGGCGGTGGCGGTTTCGGCGGAGGATTCAGAGCCGGCGGTGCAGGTATTAATCTCACGGATAAAGACCTGAACGTGATCAAGCAGGTGCCGGGTGTGCTTTACGTGAACGGCATGGTATCAGGAAGGTCGGATATGGTACTGGGGACGGAGAAAACCTCAGTATCGGTAAGCGGCGTTGATACCGCGGTCTGGCGCTCCATGATCACCACGAAGCTTGAGGCAGGCAGATATCTCCAGCCCGGTGATTCGAACGCTGTGGTCATTGGCTACTCTTTAGCACATGATACTTTTTTACAGCCGATCACCCTGAATAGACCAATTACGATAGGAGGTAAAAGCTTTAAGGTCGTTGGAATATTCGCCCAGTCAGGAGGCTTTGGCGGAGGTGATAATTCGGTATATATGCCCGCAGATTATGCCCGGGATGTGATAACTGAGAACATATCCAGGAACACGTTCACTTCGATCATGGTAAAAGTGATCGACCAATCGCTGGTGAATCAAATAACCGCGGACGTTGTACAAAAACTGATGGCATCACGCCACGTTAATCCAAGGACCAGGGATTTTACTGTCACTGCGCTGGCAACAATACAGCAGCAGATAAGCAGTATCACTCAGACCATATCGCTGTTCCTTGCAGCGATAGCCGCGGTCTCTCTTCTCGTAGGCGCGGTGGGGATAGCGAATACCATGTTCATGTCGGTCATGGAGCGCACAAGACAGATAGGGTTGCTCAAGGCTCTTGGCGCTACTGATAACGAAGTGATGAAACTTTTCCTCATGGAATCCGGGCTGTTCGGGTTCGTCGGGGGAGTGCTCGGGATAATTTTTGGCATACTGATATCTGTTATAATATCCTCTGTTGGGCTCAGGACAATAGGACCTGGCGGGGAGATGAGTGCTGTAGTCTCACCCCAGCTTCTTATCTTTGCGCTTGCATTCTCCGTATTCGTGGGCGTGATCTCAGGCGTAGTGCCTGCTAGAACAGCGGCAAAAATGAACCCTGTGGATGCTCTGAGGTTTGAGCAGTAGGAGATAAACTCTGCGTATCCCAATTTCTTCCTGACCATGCACCGCGGCTTAATTCATTCCTTACTTACAAGTTGAAAATTAAAAAAATTATTCTTGTATTACCTTGATAGTCGGGTTCATGACATATTTGTCTTTTCCTTGAGAACGGATAGATTCATTGGCATCAAAATCCAACGTTAGTTTTGTTGTCTGGTTTTCAACAATATTAAATGGTTTAATTAGCTTTACTGTTTTAGACGGAATTGTTAGATCATATTCAGTTCCATTAATTGTCACTAATGCTTTGTCAACATTCAACCTTATTTGAGTGTATTTACCAGCCTGTAGATCTGAAGTTCCTATTAATTCTTTTACATCTTTTATTTTTATCAGGTCAAATGTCTTTTCTTGTTTAACTACTGTAAACCATCCCGTTTCATTTGTTGCATTCGTATCTTCATTAGCTCCAGCTAAATGTACCTCCACATTAGATATCGTCACTATAGCCTTCTCTATGGTTAAATTGGCAGGGGCATCGGTTATTTGCATAACTAATGTTCCCGTTTCTTCACTTTGAATACAACCACTTAAACCGATAGTTCCAATAACTAAAAAGGCAATTAAAAGCTTATTTTTCATTTATGCACCTCCATATATATTTAAATCCAAATCAGCATATACTATATCTTATTTAAGTTTTTTGGTATCAATTGGACTTCTACAAAAATTTTTTATAGGCAGGAAAATACTTGTAACGTTCCTTATTGTTTTCTTTTTACTGGGCGGACTAAAATAATTGGAAAAAAGCGAAGCTCAGGCTTTGTACATTAGTGCATAGGTATTTTCCACTACGAACATGTTCCGCTGGTATGCTATGGTGCAGGGTAATGAAACCATAAAAATATACGACTATAACGGCTGGAATAAAACAATATCCTAAAGAGCCGAATTCAAGCGCAGAAATATTGTCTTTTCAGATGCTGCACCTCCTTTTGAGGATTCCCTTGAGATTGCCAGAAAGCTCCCGCAGGTAAGAATGCTGTTGTCATTAATGAGCCGTCATGAGCTTTGAGATAAGATACCTGCAAATGTTTATCTGAACAGCTCGCCATCCTCAGATGGAGTAAAAATAGAGGAAGGTTTTATGGGTTTTCTTGGAACCGAAGCAAGCTGGTTTGCGGATATGACTTTAATTGCTCAGACAGCAGGTCTTCTAATCCTTTTTTTGGGATGGAAATACGCTAAAACAAAAAATTTTCTAAAACATGATAAAACTGCTAAAACCTCTGTCCTTTTAGGTGGCTTGTCTTTTATCTGGATGGGGTTTTCTCTGGTTTCTAATCTTCTGTCACTTATTTCTACAACTCTCACAGGCATTCTTATTTTTTCCCATGTAATTATAGGATCTTTGGCACTGTTCATGGGATTATTCTTAGTATTGGGTGAAATTAGAAAAACAAGGATGTTTATGATCGTAGCTTTTTCTTCATGGACTGCAGCAATGTTTCTGGGCGTTATTTTATACTACATCTTATTTACATAAAATTCAAATAAGTGATAACGGTTAGATATAAAGGTATCAAGTTCCATTTCTATTAATAAGTGGAGGTAATAAAAATGGCCATAGGTGATTTGAATAAAAAGTTTGGATGGCTATGGTTATTGATAGGCCCATTGATGGGTTTGTACATAACCAGCCAGTTTAGCGGCCTTGGGGCTGCGTACGCTGCAGCAACGAGGGAAGTATCGATTGCCGGGCAAAATTTGACCCTGTATATGGGGGAAACGGGTATAAGGGGAGCAAATAGGCTCCTTCACGTTCACAGCGCTCTTTTAGCATTCCTGAACATATTTTACGGACTGAACATCGACAGCGCTCTGCTGTCGGATAGGACCAAGAGACTGGGCAGCGTACTTGCAGTTGCCGGAGCCATTCTGGTGACCACTGGTTTCTACTTCAACCAGGTGATGCCGCTGAGAGAACTGGGCTTACCTCTAAGAATATTGGGAGGCATAAGCGTAGTAGTGGCAATAGTGATAATGGCTGCCGGACAGTTTAAGAAATGAAACAACCGACAGGTCGGTATTCTATCATTCTCGCAGCGTGCGGTCAAAGAAAGTCGCCATCTCTCTGTAGGCATCTCTGGCTGCGAAACTCTGCGAGAGTTCGCCATTTTCAGTCATGAACCTGTGGGGCTGACCCTGGTATACCTTAAGCTCAAAGTACTTGCCTGAGGCATTGAGCTCCGTAGCATAGCGGTAGATGTCAGCGATCGGGCTTGAGCGGTCATGTGTTCCGTGTATCATTAACAGCGGTACATTTAGCTGCTCAATCATATCCACAGGCATGGATTGGTTTGCAAATCCGCCAGAATAGGGGAAGCCGTAAAAGGCGACTCCTGATTTGAAATCATCAATCTGCGGAAGAAATAGCATGGTGTACCTTCCACCTGCACAGAACCCTGTAAGCCCTATATTGCCATTGACATCCGGTCTGGTGCGCAGGTAAGCTACGGAATCACGAAGAAGCCGTTCTATAGTCTCGTCCCCTGGCCTTTGCTCGAAAGTCTGCCACTGCGGTGAGAGTACAACGTATCCCTCCGAAGCCAACCTGTCAGTGAGGTTGCGATAAACGGGTTCAAGACCCTGATTGGAGTGAACCAGCACTACAGCCGGCTTCTTTCCTTCTTCTGAGGGCGCTGCGAGGTAAGCGGGATAGGCCATGTTCCCGCTTGTAATGTTTACTGTGGTACCCTTTGCCTGATAACCTCCTGTTGTGCTGCTATCCATATTCCCCGTACATCCCGATATTACCACCAGGCTATCATCAAGCCAAAAATTAACATCTTCATACATAACCAACTCCAATATAAAATCTTATCTTGATAGATATAAATTTTATCTTGATACTATGTACTGTTGAGAGCCTTATTTTTATCAACATGACCTGCAATGCTCTCAATAGAACCGGACTTGTTTTTTAAAAATAAAAAATTCCTTGCAGCGTTAAATTCAAGGATCGGATGATCATCAGTATGAAAAGAGGCTTCTTCGGAATATACATTTATATCTTCATTAGAGAGGGCTAAACTCTTAGCGAGCTCATCAGGCAGATAGTTTTCCGGGAGAACTTCGCGGTATTCATATGAGGGCGCTCCTAAACGGCATGCTGCCGGAACCTTTATGTAAAATTTTTGATAAATTATAGGATAGAAATATTTGGGGGAATTGTTATAAAATCTTCAAATAAAAAATTGCTTACTGTTGCTGTGATTGTTTTTGTAATTCTGATAATCGGAATGGTCTGGTGGAGTTTTTTAGCCAATAGACCGGGCGCCAGCCCTCAGATAGAACCCTTAGTCCCAGCAACACCCGATAATAAGAGTACCGGGGATGTGCCTCTTGCCGCATCGGTTGCCAAAAATTTAGATACTCCCTGGGCTCTTGATTTTTTGCCAGACGGCAGTATTATTTTTACCGAGAGAGACGGCAGGATAAGATTAATTGATGCAAGAGAAGGGCTACTTGTCAATCCTTTGCTTACCATAGATGAGGTGGCACCCACTGGTGAGGGGGGATTGCTTGGTATTGCTGTGCATCCTGATTTTTCTCAAAACCCATTTATTTATGTGTATTACACCTATCAAAACGGCTCTGGTTTAGCTAACAAGGCGGTAAGGTTCAGAATGCAAGATAGAAGCCTGCTTGATGAAAAATTGATCATTGACAGCATTCCGGCAGCTTCGATACACGACGGCGGCAGGGTAAAGTTCGGTCCTGACGGACTCCTGTACATTACTACGGGCGATGCCGCTGCTTCAAATTCCGCCCAGGATAAAAATTCCCTGGCTGGAAAGATACTTCGCTTAAACGATAACGGGACCATCCCTGAGACTAATCCTTTTCCCGGCTCGCCTGTTTTTTCTTTTGGACATCGGAATCCCCAGGGTCTGGCATGGGATGATAAAGGCAGGCTCTGGGCTACAGAGCACGGCTCTCAGGCTTATGATGAATTAAATCTTATAGAGGCCGGAAAAAACTACGGATGGCCGGATATCCGCGGCGATGAAAAAGCGCAGGGACTTGTAAGTCCTGTACTCCACAGCGGCACGGATACATGGGCGCCTTCAGGTATTGCCTATTTTAATGGGTCACTGTTCTTTACGGGATTAAGAGGGCAGAGTCTATTTGAGGTAATAATTGGTGAAAAACCAAACCTTCGCCGTCACCTGGACAGGGATTTTGGCAGGCTGCGTGATGTTGTAGTTGGCCCGGATAATTTTCTGTATATTCTTACAAGCAACAGGGATGGGAGGGGTGTGCCGGCCGGGGATGATGACCGGATAATCAGGATAAATCCGGGGAAACTGGAATAGTGAAGGATCGACCATCATAGCAGTAATATATGATCCGGGTTTGGAGTTATCACCATGCTCATGCCAATTTTTATAGTTATTGAAGGAATACTTAGTTCGCTTTATACCCGATAGCAGGTTATAATATGGAACAAACCCCAAAAAACGAAAAGCTTTTCACACGGAATTTTGTACTGACCAGCCTTTCCACATTCGCAATATTCACAAGTTTCTACTTCCTGTTAGTAACGCTGCCTATTTATATTCTCGAATTGGGCGGCTCGGAGTCCGAGATCGGTCTTATAATCGGCGTGTTCACTATTTCTGCAGTTCTCCTGCGTCCTTTCATAGGCATGGGGGTTGACATTGTTGGCAGGAGGAAAATCCTTGTAGCCGGGTCAGTGATATTCCTTGTGTCCATGCTGCTTTATAATTATACTACAAGCGTTTTTTCCCTGCTTTTGTTAAGAGTGTTCCACGGTATAGGCTGGGGCGCTGCAACGACCGCCGCCAGTACCCTGATAGCAGATATCGCGCCTGCAAGCCGCAGAGGTGAGGCGATGGGCGTATTTGGCATATCCTCAAATGTCGCCATGGCGATAGGCCCGGCTTTGAGTTTTTCGTTACTGTACATTTCCGGCGTCCCCGATTTCCCGAGGCTCTTCTTGGCAGGTGCAGCCATTGCACTTGTATCTCTTTTACTGGTAATACCCATATCAGAAACGGTGGTTGTCCGTCCAAAGACATCCCTGTTCAGCAAAGAAGCGTATTTCCCCTCTGCTTTAATGTTCTCAGTTGCCCTGACATACGGCTCAATAGTATCTTTTCTATCCCTCTTTGTCCAGAAAGAAGGCGCAGGCAACCCGGGCATATTTTTCACAGTATTTGCGGTGACGCTGATCCTTGTCAGGGCACTGGCAGGTAAGCTTTCAGATATTAAGGGCAGGAAGTTCGTTATCGTTCCGGGTATGATTATAATCTCTATTGGTCTCTGGGTTCTCTCGATGGCTGGCTCGCTGTGGGTCTTCCTTGCCGCAGCCCTGCTGTACGGGCTGGGCTTCGGGCTGGTGCATCCCACGCTGATGGCTTTCCTGGTGGACAGGGTGAATGAGAGGGGACGTGGTGCTGCTATGGGCACCTTTACAGCCGCCTTTGACCTGGGTATCGGCGCAGGCTCCATAATCCTGGGAGTGGTGCTGCAATTCTTCGGTTTCAGAGTTATGTACGTACTCAGCGGACTGGTCGTCCTGGCTGGTGCGATATGGTTTATAATGTTGAACGATAAACAGGAGGTATAATGGACCTCTTCTCCCACGCCCTGCTGCCCTATCTGCTGGGTAACTTCTTTAAACGAAATAAACAGGAGATAACTGCCTTTGTTATCGGTGGCATAGCTCTGGATTTTGATATTTTCCTCCTGTGGATCCAATACCTGTATCCCACGTTCTTGCTGATAACCCACCGCGGCATAACACACTCCCTATTTTTCGGTTTTTTCACCGTTTTGATGATACTTTATCTTGCCACCCGTGATAGAGTTAAAGATAGGGTTCGCAGGTTCGTTAGTTTTGAGCCTACCATAACACGCCGCACAATCGCGTTTGCTTATGCGGGAGTAATTATTCATCTTTTCCTTGATTATATCACTACAAGAGGAGTCCCGATTTTTTTCCCTTTCGACGTAACAAAGTACTCTGCCGAGGTGTTTTTCTACACTGATATATACCTCACCATATTGAGCCTGATAATTATAATATTTTTATATAAAAAGCCCATGCAAAGGAAGGCAACTACAAAATTCCTAGTCATATTCCTTGTGATTTTCGCAGCCCTTGGTACTGTCAGAATTATTGAAAAAACCAGCGCAGAGGATTTTTTTAAAGATCAGAATAAAAAAGTCTATCCTACAACAAGTATCTTTGACTGGTATGTTGTTGCAAATAATTCAGATAAAATAAATATATATGAATATACTGGTTATAACAGGACATCTTCATACAATATAACGGTTCCGAGATTGAACATCACGACCGGGGGAGAGAACCTGGATGTTGCTCTCCATGCTGCCGGTGAAATGCCGCAGGTAAAGATGTTCAAATGGAGAGCCTATACGGTTGCCATTAATGCTTCATTCAGCGATGGCGCATGGTCTCTTGAGTATTATGACCCCGTGCAGAGGGCGATGGCGCATGGGTCACCGGCGTTTTTCAGGAGAGCTGCGGCTGGCTTTGGTTCTGTCAAGGTAAGGGTTGAGGGTGATAGGGTGATTGTGCAGTAAGGTTCGGGATTTTTGACCGCTCCCTGTTGTGTCGCGAAAAGGTAAGTAATTTTATCAATCAAATTCTTTTTCTTTTAGGATTTTGAGGCTTTTTTCGACCTCTGGAAGCTTATTTTTGATAACATCCCAGACTATCTCCCAGCTAATTCCAAAATATGCGTGTATCAATTTGTCTCTCATTCCTGCAATTTTCTTCCATTCAATCTCAGGATATTTTTTCTTTAAGGAGTCAGAAATGTTTTTGGCTGCCTCACCAATAATCTCAATACTTCTTGCAATACCTTCGCCACATCACTATATCTATAAGATAAGATGAATAATTCTGGGATATACCACTTGTCCTACCGATATATCCCAGGAACTTGTATGTTCAACATTATTTCACGTCTTCAATGTTTAAAA
>NZ_FZMP01000239.1 GCF_900196725.1 Candidatus Methanoperedens nitratireducens
ATAAACAACGAACTCGTACGAACTGATATGAACTCAAGCCATCCAGAGTTCGTACGAGTTCGTATCAGTTCGTTGTTAACTTCTATTTTGTCGTTCTCTTCGCGTTCTTTGCGCTCTTTGCGGTTAAATGCCTCTTCCGCCCCCGCGCATGAGCGCGCGCCGCCTGCGCCTGCCGTTCATTTGCGGTTGAGCGGCGCGGGGGGATGGGCGTGAAGAGGGGTGGGATGACAGACATTTGTAGATTGTTCGGAGTAATAAAGGTGGTGAGCTTTAAGAATGTACAGACCAAAATTTATCATCACTAATAAAATCAACAACGAATTGCTTGAGATAGAAAGGGCAAGGGGATTCCTTGAAGCTGCGCAATTGAAGGGCGAATGGATAAAAGACATGCAAAGTGCGGCACTAATTCTTGAGGCGCATCATTCCACCCATATTGAAGGGACGCAGCTTACGCTTTCCGAAGCGCAGAGGATATTCGCCGGTAAACCTGTGACAGGGGTTAGACCAGATGATAGGCAGGAGCTGCTGAATTATAAAGATGCCATGGATTTTGTTTCCGAATACCTGGACAAAAAATCTGAAATTACCGAGGAGGTTATTAGGGGCATTCACCGGATCCTGGTCAGAGATGTCAGGGGTGGTTCTCTTGAACCCGGATGCTACAGAAAGGTGCAGAATTATGTTATAAATTCCATTACCGGGGAGATAATCTACACGCCGCCTTCTTCGGATGAAGTCCCGGCGTTGATGAAAGAATTCGTGGAGTGGTTAAATGGGGAAAAAGACATTTCGCCAATCTTGATGGCAGGAGTGGCTCAACACAGGTTCGTCGATATCCATCCCTTTTTAGATGGTAACGGCAGGACAGCACGGGTTCTTTGCACTCTTATTCTATATCAAAACGGTTACGACTTTAAGAGACTCTTTTCCCTGTCAGAATTTTATGATAAGAATAGACGTGAGTATTACGATTCAATACAGTCGGTGAGAGAGATGGGTATGGATATGACTGTATGGCTTGAGTATTTTGTCAAGGGGTTGAAGAACCAGATGCTTGAAGTCAAGGCTAAAGGCGAGGTAGTTATCAAGAAGGAGATTATTATCGAGAGAGCGGTTCAGGCAGGGCTCAATGACAGACAGAAAAAGGCTCTGGTTTATCTCATGGAAAATCCAAGCATTTCACGCTCTGAATATGTCGAGCTGTGCGGGGTATCTATCAGGAGTGCAAATTATGATCTGGCGCAAATGGAAAAGCTCGGGTTTATTGAAAGGAGCGGAGTGGGAAGGGCGATAAAATACAGGATATTACCGGGGCGATAAATTGCACGCAAATTGCACGCAAATTGCACGCAAAGCTATGTGGTGGAAACTATCGCGTACTCTGCGCTCTGGAATGGGAGAAGTAAAACAGCGATATAGAACACGGATTGCACGGATGCGACGGATTTTCACGGATACGATTAATCCGTGTGCATCCGTGTCATCCGTGCAATCCATGTTCTATCGCAATTCTGCTGTAATTGACGAAAATAAAAAACCGCAGATGAACGCAGATGAACGTGGAGACATTCTCGCAACGGGATTTGCAGATTTCTTCGTTGGCAGGGTTTTTTTGTAACGGAATGTGGCAAAACAACCCACTGCAAAGTACGCAAAGAGCGCAAAGCAGTGCAGCAGGAATCTTTGCGCTCCGGTGTGGAAAACAGGTCTTCTATAAACAACGAACTCG
>NZ_FZMP01000237.1 GCF_900196725.1 Candidatus Methanoperedens nitratireducens
ATCTCATGGTCTTGGACAAGGACTGACCTTCGGAGATGGATGAATCGATTTATTAGTTGAATATCGGAAATTACTTATCAAACAGTCCACTAGAATCCTGGTATCTACTCAGGTTTATTAAGCGAATCGGGAGACGTTGTCGAACATAAATAACAGATTGACTTCTGCAAGAAATATTTGTAAAACCATAACCATCAGAAACATTACAAATATAGCCTCTATCGTACCTGAATAGGAACAAGTGTTATACTGAGCAGCCCAAGAACAAAAGCAATAATCCCAAGAGCCATCCTTCCTCTGTCCAGAGGAACATCATCATTAATCGGCTTGGGATGACCGGAAGCGGCAAAACTATTGATAAACGGGACACTTTCTCACCCACCATTGCGCGAAGGACATGCCCGCCGTCAAGCTGTCCCACAGGAATGAGATTCAAGGCTGTTATAAGCATTCACCCAGCCTGCAAATGCTACCGGATGCAGAGGTGCTGCCTCATTCAGAGGTATGAAATATGTTATGAGTTCAAACAGAGGCGGAAGAGCCAGATGGATTTGAGCCTCCCCTCCTGTTACCTGGATGGGGCGTTGAAGGAGACTAATAGCAGTAATTACAATGGATACAAAGAGACCAATAAGTGGACCTGATACTCCAACGTCAAAGAGAGCTTTCCCGTTAGGTATAGGCCCGCGATGCTTTATTACTGCACCCATTGTACCTATCAGGCTTGGGAACGGGATAAAATACGGTAATGATGTACGCATACCGTGTTTTCTCGCGACAATGTAATGCCCAGCTTCATGGGCTCCCAGTACGGTCATAATTGCGATAGTGAACGGGATACCTTTTAAGACTTCAGAGGGATTACTGATCGGATCTGCACCGAAAAGGAGCGAACCCATCACCATTGTGGTAAAAAAAGTAGCAAGAGCCAGCACAATATTTATCCATATCCGTTCCCCTGCGGCTTTAAATGGAGAAGCTATCAGTATATATTCCCCCAACTCATATTTAATTGAATACCGATACCCTTTCTCAGCAAAAATAGTCCATAGTTTTCGATTTATTACTTTTCCGTCATCTCTTGGTATCCAAAGAAATATATCGTATCCCCGGCTTGCTGGATTTCATAGATAGAGAAAACAGGGCTGATTTTTTCCTCCAGTTCATCAACAACTGAAGACTCTTGATTGGGATTCATCATACTAATATTCCAAATCCTGCCTAATGAGTGTGACTATCAGGTATCTTTTCCTCGCCGATCAGGCATGGCGCAGTCTCATCGTTTACATTGCAGCATTTCCTGAGAACTACGACCGTAGCAAGTCCGCCGGCAAAACTGGCTATGCTTGACCTGCCGCACTTATGGAACGGGCGTTCCTTTGGGGTGAGGAAGCGGAGTTCGAATTCTTTCTTCAGCAGTCGCTCCATGAGATATGAGTAAAGCCGCCCGGTTATATCAGTGGGCAAGCTGTGGAAAGCATAGATTACGCAGCCGTCTTCGTTTATCACCCGCAGAAACTCCGCTACCGTCTTTTTGGGCTCTTTCAATGTTTCGAGCGCCCATGTGCAGGTGACAACAACTTTTGTATTTAGTTTATCCATATGATCTCCGCCTCATTTTTTACACCAGATTGTATTTATCGTTAATCATTCTGCATAAACTCCTCTTCTTCAAAAGAAAAGGCACAGCATTATTAAAAACAATATGAGGTATGTACCGGTTCATGCCGAAGATGCGCAGAATGCTTTCTTGGCGGTTTTTTATTTTTAATAGATGTTTAATCCCGGGACAGGTATAATCTTTGTCCAGGATTACTTTTGCAACCTCCTCGCCGGATAAAATAGCCTGGTATATCCCTTCCCCGGTCAGTCCTGACGCAATACCAGCTGCATCGCCGGCTAAGAACCTGTCCTCAAAAACAAATCCCTTATAATCAATGTTAATACGTGCAGCTTCGAACCTTGTTTTTTCAATGGAGAGCTTATCGCACAACTCATCAAGACTGCGTCTCATTAGTGCACCTTTTCTAGTCCGCCCTCCCACCCCTATTGATGTAAAGCCCCTGTGTGGAAATATCCAGCCGTACTTAAGAACATTTTTAAAGTCGTCTACATAGACCTCCAGGTCATTTCTCAGTGTTTTACTAATATACTGGATCCCTATTACAGTCTTATCAACAGATATATCCAGGGATCTCCTGACAATCGAGTTAGAACCGTCAGCACCTACTATATGATCAAAACCTATTTTTTCGTCGTTCGCGATGATATGATCTCCATTAACAGCACCAACGCGGCTTGCTGTCCTGATCTCTGTGCCTGCTTTTTGCGCCTCTTTCGCCATCCACTGCCCGAGTTTTTCCCTGTCCACCGTAAACACAGGATGGCTACCCAGGTCCACATCGTATGATCCTTTTGCTGTATGCAGAAGCATGTAATTAAATTCAGCATCAACGATATTTTTTGGAACAAAGTCCATATCCCTGACGGTTAGACCGCCTGCGCATATTGTTTGTCCGATTGTCCTGTTTTTCTCCAATACCAGTGTATCTCTTCCGGCTTCGGATAATACCCGTGCAGCCCTGAGTCCAGCCGGACCTGCGCCTACGATAACCGTGTCATACTTTTCCATGCTATTTTGCCTGTTCAAACTGAGACATTTTCCTATAAGTGACTTGCGATTGAATTTTCAACAAAAATACTGATAAAATTTGCATAAATTAAACCAAAAGGGAATTAAGGAGTTAAGATCATTAATCCGGTGAGGTGAATGCATTGAAGATAACAAAAATAAAGAAAATCACAAGAGGAACCTGCAAATGCCACTCCTCCTGTGCTTAATTCTATATATAAGATAAAGACACCCTAAAGAAATAAATTGGTTGAAATTATATTATAGCTCTATGAAAATAGCTATCTTGGGCGGTACAGGCAGAATCGGTGAAGGATTGGCTTGCAGATGGGCACTGCGTCACGAGATTTATGTAGGCTCGCGGGATGTAGATAAGGCAAAAAATGCTGCATGCGGCTATTCCTGCCAGCTTACGGACCGGGGCATAGAGTGCCGCATTGACGGAGCCAGTAATAAAGAGGCGGTGGAGAAAGCTGATGTTGCCGTACTCTCTGTCCCTTATGAGGCGGCATTCGAGCTTATCGAATGCCTGCGCCCGGTTTTAAAGAACCAGATAGTCATTTCTCTAATTGTACCCATGAAAAAGAACAAATGGTTTGAGTACACCCCTCCAGAGGAGGGCTGTGCTGCTCTCCATATCCAGCACCTTATTCCAGAGGTAAAAGTGGTATCAGCATACCATAACCTATCCTATCGAAAGTTATGCAACCTTGATTTAGAAATAGAAGGCGACGTGGTTATCTGTGGTGATGATGTTGATGCAAAGCATGTTGTAACTGAACTGACGCGGGAAATACGTAGAGTGAGACCGCTGGATGGCGGGCATCTAAGCGAATCCCGCATGATTGAATCTCTGACACCGTTTCTGATAAATATGGCTACCAGAAACGGTCTATCCGACCTTGGCGTAAAATTCGTTTAATCCTAATGCGATAGCTTTTTGATTTATTAAAAATAATTAGCTATAGGGAGTTCTGTTATTAATTAAGCGCTTCCTTAAAAGAGGTGGGTAAATGGCAAAATATCAATGTAGTATCTGCAACTATATCTACGATACAGATAAAGGGGAGCCTCCGGAAATCAAGCCCGGAACTGCTTTTGAAGATATACCGGATGACTGGATATGTCCTTCGTGCAGGGTTTGTGGAAAAGATATGTTTAAAAAAATATAGAAATAGGACAGATTTATTGGTTGAATACTATCCGAAAGCTCAATCTTAAGTTTGCTAATCGTAAACTTTTTTACATTTCCAATGCATTCCGACAGTCTTAAAAGCTTCTTCAAGCTCTGGGAAATTTGGTATAGAAGCCTCTCTCAGGACAAGTACACCACCCTTCATACTGTTACCTCCAAGTAGGCACCCGACTATCATTTTTTGGGTATGGTTCGAAAATCTTACAACCTCTTTGGCGAGGTGCCTTGCATCTAAAACAGCCGAAGGCACTGCAACGACGAATGCGACATCCCACATATCCTGGTTGCGAATCATCAAGTCAAAAACACGTGCATATCTGTCTGCCCGGGCATCTCCAACAAGATCCATTGGATTCTCATGGCTCCATTCCGGTGTCAGAAAAGAGCTGAGCTCTTCAATCAATTTTTTAGGAAGGTCTATAACTTCAATGCCGTACCTCTCTGCGTAATCTGAAGCGAGAACTGAAAAGCCTCCGGCATTGGTTATAATAATTGCTCTATTTCCTTTAAGATGATCTTCCGAAGCCAGCAGTTCGCCTACCTGGAATGCCTCTTTTAGGGAATTTGCAGTAATGACTTTTGCCTGCTTGAATGCAGCCATATACACCTCATAGCTCCCTGCCAGTGCACCTGTATGAGATGATGCTGCTTTTTGACCTCTCTTTGACGCCCCGGATTTTAATGCTACAACAGGTTTTTTCTCAGCAACCTCACCGATAACCTTCATAAACGCCCTGCCATTTTTTATTTCCTCTATATAAAGAATTATACTTTTAGTATCAGCATCATCTGACACAAATTTCAGGAATTCATCAAACCCAATATCTGCCTGATTGCCCACACTTATGATTGCAGAAAAACCAAAATCTTCCTGCAGGCTCCTGTCCACTACTGTGGTAATAGTAGCGCCGCTCTGTGAAATGAACGCCAGGCGACCGGGTTTTGGAGATGCTGGATCAAATGTGGCGTTAATCTTTTTATGCGGCAGAATGATTCCGAGACAGTTCGGACCTATCATCCGGATGCCGTATCTTTGTGCAATCCGTAAAACCTTATTTTCAAGAATTCTTCCCTCTTCCCCCGTTTCCTTAAAACCCGCGGATATAACAACCGCCAATTTGACGCCCTTTTTACCGGCTTCTTCCATAACTTCAGGAACGATGGGTGCCGGAATGGTTATAACCGCAAGATCAACTCCGCCGGGAATGGATGCCAGAGATGGATAAACTTCGTGCCCAAGTATCTCTTTTCTTTTTGGGTTTACAGCATATAATTCACCAGGAAAATCCAGTAGATTTCTAAAAACCGCATAGCCGACTTTATCGGGGTCGGATGAGGCACCAATAACGGCAATAGATTCGGGGTAAAAAATCCTGGAGGAGATCTCCTTTTCTATTATTTCCCCAGGCAGAATCATTTCATCGGTTTCATAAATTCTTGCATCAACAGCGCATACCCCTTTTTCATATAGCATCAATGGATTGATGTCAAATTCAATCAATTTGTTGCTTTCATAAAACAGTTTAGAGACCTTATCAATAGTTTCAACCAACACCTTTTCATCTCGAGGTGGTTCGCCTCTATAGCCCTTTATTAAAACGTATCCCTTAATCTCTCGTATCATTTTTTCTATTTCATCCATCTCAATCGGAAGCACCCTCAATGAAACGTCCTTCAAAAGTTCAACCAGTTTTCCGCCAAGCCCAAAAGTAATGACCTTTCCGAAAGAAGAGTCTGTTTTTCCTCCTATTATCAGTTCCAATCCAGAAGGCATCTCCTTTTCAATAATTATACCGCTTATATCAACGTCGGGAGCTTTTTTTCTCACATTCTGCATTATAGTTTCAAATGCGTTTTCCACTTCCTCCTTATTTTTTATTCCGGTTATAACCCCGCCTACATCGCTTTTATGAACTACCTGCGGAGAGACTATTTTTGCCACAACAGGATAGCCGATTTTCTCTGCAATCCTTATAGCCTCATCAGCATTATTTACAATTTTATACTCAGGAACAGGAATTCCATATCTCTCCAGCAGGTCATATCCTTCAGCCTCGCTTAACATCCTTCTTGACATAGCTTACCCGGCTGAATGCATTTTTATCCATTCAATAATCTTCGGCCAGTTATCCCTGAGAGGTATTGAGCCCATAAATAGTCCTATGTGACCGCCGTTAGCGATGTCCTTTACAATCTTGCTCTTATCGGTTCCAAGACGCTCCTCAGCATTGAATACCTGTTCTTTAGGAGTTATATCATCCCTCTCTCCGGCTAACAGGTATACAGGGCACTTTATATTGCCCAGATCCAGTTTCTTCCCGAGCCCGACAAATTCCCCTTTAAAAAATTTGTTTTCCTTGAAGAGTTCTTTTACCACCTGAAGGTACAATTTTCCTGGGAGGTCAATGGTATACTCATACCACCTTTCAAAGAGTTCAAACCTCTTAACGTATTCCAGGTTATTGATGCGCTTATAGAGCGCCACATACTTGCCGAAGTACTGCTCATCGGGGTGAAGGCTTTTAAAGCCGTCAAGCATGAAATCGCCTTTCAGAACACCTCCTCCTACCGACACAAGTCCCTCAAAGAATTCTAGAGGTAACTTATGAGCATATTTCATAATGGTACCATCCCCGACATCAGTATCTATAGGAGCCCCTCCAAGAACAAGGGTATTTACCTTGTCCGGAAACCTTGCAGCATACATGGCTCCCAGCCATCCGCCCTGGCACATCCCGGCAAGATTGACCCGCCCGCCTGACTCATCGACACAGATATCTAATTCGCTCAGATAATTGTCTATGTCGTAATACCTCATCTCTTCGGTTGCGCTCTTCCAGTCCATCGAGTATACCTTCTCTAATCCGTTCTCCAGGAGCAGCTCAATAAGGCTCTGTTTAGTGTTAAAATCGACTATTGTGGAAGTATGGCCAGCATAAGGGGGTATGATTATCATGGGGATACCATCGCCTCCTCTAGAGAAATCCCTGAGTTTCAACGTGTTTAAATCCATTATCATGCTGTTTTTTGTTGTCCATGTCGGCTCCGGCTTTTCGATCTGCGTCTTTTCAAATACTTTTAAAAATTCGAGATTATCGCGAAGGGTTTCCAAAGTCTCTTCTACAACTTTCGCATTTTTCTTCATATAGTCGCTAATGAACACAGACGGCCATAATAATGGATTCGTGTCTTCAGGGGATTTAAAAGGGTCACTAGCTCTCCTGTCGCTTCTCATACACTACTTCACTCCTCCTAGTATATACTTCATCACTCCCCATATAAAGCTTTTCAAGTTGGCGTCTGTGGTTGGGGGGAGAGTGTTATGCTAAGATTTGCCAAATCTATTGTAAACATATCCAAATAAATAAGCAAAAATAAATCCTATTATTGCAGCTTCAATCATGCCAGCAATTATACCCGTAACACTCAGCGAATAAAACATGTGCAGCTCCTGCATCACCATAGCTGCACCCGTATAAATCCCTATATTCCCCAGTATACCCAGCAGAAGCATAATTAATGCTGAAATGATTGCCGATGCATACCCCAGCGCCAGTTCATCCAACTTTGCTGCCATCCCGATCACCTATTCTTATTACTAATTGGAGGTTATTAATATCTTGTGGTTGATGTTTAACCAGAAATTATTTAGGAAAATAAGTCTACTAAGTATTTAGGAGTGGAGCTCACCAAATAGATGGGATACCAGGCGGTAAAGCATGATAAAGTTATTAATTATGTACCTACACAGGTTTTTTTAGCTCCTAATGATTTGCCTCTTTACTAAGTTTTAACTCCAAAAAGCACATACACAGACATTACAATTTTACAAATGGACTTAAACGAGGAACTTCTCTCTTTGAGAGAAAAGAACAGAGTTCTCAGTGAAGAAAATAAAGAACTCGATAAACATCAGGAGCTTTTAAGTGAGCGGATCAAAAAGCTGGAAGAAGAGATTCAGCGTTTAAAAGAGGAGAACCAAAAACTCAGGCTTATTCTCTTTGGCTTTAAGCCTCCAAAGAAAGAACAAAGTGAGAGTTTAAACAATGTTTCCAAACCTGAACCTAAAAAGCGTGGTCCGCCGATTGGGCATAAAGGTACATCACGCAAGAAGCCTGATAGGGTAGATCGAACTTTTGTCCACGAATAGGAAAGTATAAACGCATTTTCTTA
>NZ_FZMP01000234.1 GCF_900196725.1 Candidatus Methanoperedens nitratireducens
CAGTAAACTTATCCGATATACGCCTATTCATACCTGCATGAAATTTATAAAGTTGCATACGTGGCACTTATGACGGAACAACTCCAAAAGAATGAAAGCCAATGAAATCAACTTATCTATTTCAGCAGCAGGATAAGAATATGCGTTTATAGTTTCCTATACATCAAGAAACTCGATGAACTAGTTACAGTAATGGATAAAGTTAGAGAAAATACTGAGGGAATCAAAGATATCAGAATGAATCAAGAAGAAATGCAGGCAAATGTACTCAAGCTCATGGAGGGCCAGAAGCACATTTTAGAGAGACTTGAGTATAAAGAGGAACTTTCCTCAATTAAGGTAAAACTAGCTGAACATATAGCAGCATGCGAAAAGGCAAAAGCTTGAACTTTCAGATTACTGGAATTTATAATTCCCTGCTGTTGAGATACTAACTTACGGGGTTACAATGCAGTTGTAAAAAGTTTTAAGTATAAACCTGAATATCAAAGGGTTATGGCAACTCTGGCGGATGTTCTGAAAGCTATAAAAGAGTTAATTACAGTAACTGAAAAGGTCCGGGAGAATACCGAGCGCATTGCTAAATTGGAAGAAAAAATAGATACGTTACACATGGATATGGTAGAGATGCGCGGAGATACCAAAGCAATTTTAAACAGGCTTGATATGAAAGAAGAAATATCCGCCCTTAAAGTTCAATTGGCTGAACATATAGCAGCATGCGAAAAGGCAAAAGCTTGAACTTTCAGGTCATTCAAGCATTTTTTTGAAAAACCCCATCTGCTGTGATAGAAATATAAAAAATAAAAAGAAAAAAATTTATTATTCTTGTTCGCCGGTCAGTCCCCACGAATCTCTCGACCTTACCATCTTTCCGGTCATATTCGTGGCGTGATTAGCACCGATATCCACACCGGGCGGCGCTCCATCCTGCCCGCACCGGCATGGATACCTGTGACCTAATGCGAAATCTTCTGCCACTTCACTCTGGCACCAGGGATTACTCTTTCTTTGGACCCTTCTGGTTAGGATCGTGGTATATCTGGGACTGGTAGTCAGTGCCAGGCCAGGTATTTCTTTTGTCTTCTGCCATTGATATTCCTCCAATATATGCTTCTGACAGGCAGTTGAATCACAGCCTGCACAGTCATCTTTGTCCTGATGCACAATCGAATTTTTCCCGAACATGTAAGGGAGTGCAGGTTTACACTGAGGGTATACCAAAGTACTCAGAAAATATCCTTCGCTGTCCCGCCCTCAGTATCTCGGATATCGTCGATGGGGATATATCAAAGATCCGCGAGAGGTCGCGAAGGCTGATTCTCCTCGGGTACTCATAGTAACCGTTGCTGTACGCGAACTGAAGGACCTCCTCCTGTCGCAGGGTAAGACCTGAAGCGCCGGAAGAACCGGATATCCGTATCAACTGGACTTCGCACTTGTTTTTTTCCAGCAGGTAAACCAGGTCGTGTACCATGCTGTTGTTCTCTGCCGCAACAGCCCACTCAAGCCATCCCCCGCTCCTTGACCTGGATGAGACCATGAAACAGTCGGATTGCTTCAGGGCTATGCAGGCTGCGCATTTTTCGATAACGACCTCACCCACGACCGCCCGGTCGGATTCGCTGGAGAAGGAAGCCTTTAACACGTCCTTACGGCTCCGTATCCTGTTAAGTATAACCGCCAGGTTCTCATCCGAGCTAAGCCTGACAAGACCTCTGCCGCCCCGTGACTGATAGGGTATGCAGCCGAATACCCTTATATCCACGTTATGTTCCTGAAGCAACTGCATCATCCAGTTATCAGGAATCTGAAGCCGCAATATTGCCCACCTCATATATAGACCACCCTTATTACTTAGAGTAATGCTACCTATTAGTCATTTGCAGGCGTGATATAAATAAGTTTACATTTTTGGTTTACTGACCGGTAGTATTTCGATGTATTTAACAGGGTGACTGATGGGTTTGTTAACCCTTTCCGGGAAAAATACGGATATATAGCAGATTTTCCTGCATAACTCTGCAACAGCAGTGCTTATATAGAACCACAAACAATCACAAAGCCTTCGTACAAGCGTGAATTCGTACGTACAATTAAAAGGAATATAACATTTTACGGAGGTTATTCATGTCAGGACAATTAGCAGGACAGCCAAT
>NZ_FZMP01000233.1 GCF_900196725.1 Candidatus Methanoperedens nitratireducens
CTTCCATGGTTACTTTAGAAGCTTCAAACAGTATTTTCTGAAGATTTGGATTCTTAAAAATTTCCCATAGCCTATCAGGAATTGTAAAAACAGCATGCCTGTGAGGAACTTTTAGAAGCCTGTGATGTATTTTATCTGCCCATTCATTTGCCGCTTTTGTTCCACATGACGTACACAGACGGCTCTTACAGGTGAAGGGGACATATTTCTTAATTCCACATTCAGGGCATTGATATACCTTATAACCATTCTGAGGTTTTCTACAATCTCTCAGTCTTTCAACATTTTCTATTACAACTTGCCTGAGGGAATCCTTGTACTTGATCTGGTAATCTTCCCAACTGTTGTAAGTGAAAAGTATTATTGCTATGGTAATTGTTATTGTAACTGATTTCTTGGCTTTTGTTTTTGATGACACACAAAAGAATGAAAGCCAATGAAATCAACTTATCTATTTCAGCAGCAGGATAAGAATATGCGTTTATAGTTTCCTATACGTTAAAAAAATCATTCTCAGCATATTCTTGCCGACAAGCCTTTCCAGTTCTTGAATCCTTGCAGTTTCTTTGTAGTTTCTTTGTAAGTATTACCATTGCCTTTAAATGCAGATTCTGGATTTTTTCGATATTCAAATTTCCATCTGGATATCATGGTCGGATGGAGGTTATTCTCACGACTGAGCTGCGCAAGGTTCTTTCCACTCTCAAGCTCCCGAATTATGGATATCTTGAATTCCCGTGTATGTCTTCTTCGTGTTATTTTTCCCATATATTTCCCTCACAGTGAACCATAGCTTAACTTGTTGTCCACTTTGAGGGCGCAGTCCAAGGCGTATAAAACTCTCAGTATCGGTCCGCAGAATTTCGACTCTGATAGCGACGGTTTAACTGATTACGATGAAACCAACGGCATGATGACTGCCTTTGGGATAATCAAAACTGATCCGAACAATAGAGATACTGCTGGCGATGGATTAACAGATGGAGAGGAGATGGGATAGATAAATCTCAATATCCGCCCGACTTCAGGAAATCATCAGCCAGGTTCTTTCTTATGTTGAGCCTGCTCTCATCGACGACTTCAGTGAACTTGATGACCTTCTGGGCTCTCCGTTCTTCTTCGGGACAGCCGCTGCATTCGTAAATATAGTGCAGGAATCCGGTTTTGAAATCCTCGACCGTCTTTGTATGCGCATATGCGGTCCCGCAATTGGGGCAGTTGCCTACTTTAGGGACAAGCTCGCTGCATTCCTTGCATTCGTGTACCCAGACCTCAACGATGTTGTTATACCTGTCCACAGCCGTGAGTTTGAATTCCGTCTTCTTTTTTTGGGTTCTTCCAGAAAAACCGCCTCATCCTGATATTTGATTAAAGTTAAGAAAAATCAAAAAATGAAAATACAAGTAAATCCGTTTTGAGGAGATTTACTTGCCTTTCTTCTTGCTTTCGCGTTTCTTTCTGATTCTTTCCATTTCTGCCGAACCTATTACGCCGCCCATTAAATATCACCTTTAATCAATAAGAATCCATTATAGATAAAATTTTCTAATCGGATTTTGGGTTGTTGTCCTAAATTGTGACTTCTGTAAAAACAATCGCCACGGAGTCGACTATGAACAATGTGTTCATAAATGAATTATGAAAAAGCATCGGTAGCCGAGTTTTTCATACCAGGCGCAAAGATCACGGAGATTAAAGAAAAGGAGTCAGCTTTTGATGTTCATAGCGATGGTCTTTGTGCCTTAGCATCTCTGTGGCTCATTTGTATGCTCCGGTCATATTGCAGGTTTATTCAATAGTTCCGTTGCAATAGAATTCTCAGGTAGGGATCACTACTTCTTCTTTTTCTGCTACCGATGGTTCTCCCTGTTTCTTTGAAACCATGGAAACTCCTGTAATGATTATTGATACCAGAGCCAGCAATGGAAGAACAAAGACAAGCCCGATAAGTAAAGCAAAGAATATTGTTGAAACCGGGATGAACAATGCAAGAACCATAAGAATTGCGCTGATAAAACCAATCGATACTCCAAGTTTAATTTTTTTGTATGGCATTTTTAAACCCCCTTTTATAGATTCTAATATTAGTTCGTATTTATGCGAATTTAGTATACTTATAGTTTGTGGGCAGTTTGAAGGCAAAGAATTTTGTTGCTACGCTTTGCGCTCATTGCGCCCTGTGTGAAAGACTTTCCATCGCCATCTATGAACCACAGTTCATAGCCGACTTTGCGGGAGTCTATTATAGAGGTGGATAAAGTAGAAATAAGCAGTGAGCGATATATTCCCGGAGAAGTCATGAAGATTAGCGTCGGCGATGATATCGTGCAAATAGAAACGAACCGTGGAAAAATCACCTGGTTTCATATGCTTACGTCTATCGACTGCTATTTAGCTCCTCTGAACATATACATTAAAGATTTTGCCGTCCTGCTTTACCGCCAGGAGTTTATTACCTGACTTTTTCGCCCAGTTATCGATATTCTGCGGCGCAACCGGGTCATCCGCTATTATATGCAGTATCTCGCCACTTTTTAATGCCTCGACCTTCTTTTTCGTCAAAATAAGAGGATATGGGCAGCATTCGCCGCGCACATCCAGGGTCTCATCAGGGATTATTTCACTCATCAGAACACCAGGTTAACGTCCGCCTCAAGTATCATGTCGGTCAGTTCATCAAGCGAGATCTTCTTTATTCCGTCGATTATCTCACTGTCAGCTATGCCGCGTTTTTCAATATCCCTGTCAAGAGCGAAGAATTTGACAAGCTCGATATTCTTGGTTATTTCAGCCTCAACAGGCGGCACGTCCTTGATCCATACTGCAAGGTCTCCATACCCTGTTTTTTGCCCTTTGACTATCGAGTGTACGCCGCCGCTTGCGAAAATTAGCGAAGCTTCATTTCCGGCAGCGACCTGCGATGAAGCCATAGGGATCGCGGAGAATGCATCCTCTTTTCCGTAAGGCGGCTGGGTCACGATCACGTTTACCTTTTTTGCCATTTTTCTCACCCCAGCAGGATTGTCTTATCAGATTCCGCAGTCCATTCCCCGAGGTCGTAGAGCCCGCCGATGATAACGCCTTCTGTCTGGTATTTTGTCACGCCGCGGGCATCAGTACATTTAATGCACGCGATGGCATCAGCTTTGGGTTTCTTCATACCTTTTTTCACGATTGTCCCGAAAATTGTCTCAATCGGAGGGAACTCTTTCGGTGCCTGGTCTCTGTGGGCGGTCACGGTAGCATCGAGGTAGTTAAAGAAGTTGACCGTGATACCTTTTTCTTTTGCTGCGTGAGCAAGTCTCATCATTGTGAATATTGCCTCATCCCTGTACGGGCCGTTTATCGATACGATCGTAAGCTGTTTTCCTGTCATGTTATTACCTCAGAACCATGCGACTTTGTCATAATCCATAATATAATCAAGAAGGGTACCTATCTCTTTGACCTCCACCCAGTTGATCAGTTTATTCGTGAGCGACCTTGAGAGTACAGCTTTATCATCCGCATATATTTTTATGCCTTTTTTATGTGCGGCTGCGAGTTTGTTCCCGAAATCAGATTTCCTTGCAGCGGTCACGCCATCCTCAACTAAGTATAGTGTAACTTCGTTTCCTTTTTCTTTTGCATTGAGCCCGATATCAAGCACGAGATCGGGTGTTTCTGTAGTGTATGGGTCTTTTGATAGGACAAGTAGAAAGCTTGACATTTTTACCTCTTAAGTAAATAATGCTGTTAAGACCATGAATAATTATTATGCGTTTTAAAGGTTTTGATGTAGGCAATATTAATAAGCTATGCCGACCATTTCGAAGAAAATATCGTGCCCTGAGTAAATATCATGCCGAGGTAGCCAAGCGGCCTAAGGCGCTGGTCTTGAAAACCAGTTGTGCTACGCACAGCAGGAGTTCAAATCTCCTCCTCGGCGTTCAAAATTTTTAATTACAGAGAGCTTTTTTTGAAATGATAGATTTTTACCATCCTGTCGACCCTGTTTCTCAGTATAATTAGTGGGTTCTTACCTGATCAATCGGGGAGTTCCCAGAACAAAAGCTTTTGTTTTTGCCTTTATATAGACTGGAAAAGGTTTCGTGGAAAGAACTTCAAACATCTCTTCTGCTTGATGAGAGAGCTAACAAAGCAGCTAAGAGAAGACATAACTGTCTGGATAGGTCTTTTCTGTCCTGTATGCTTTGCAGAAAGAGACAAGATTTACTATGATGGCACAGAGGATAGACAGGACTCTTAATCCATTTTACAGGAAGCAATATCCTGAAGCTGTTATCCTGTGTACTCTTGTTCTCTATTATGAGCTTGAACACTCACCTGAGGAGATATCACGTTCAGTAGGGCTCCCTGTTGAGGGTAGAATTAGATATCCTACTTGTGAAACCATTGATGGCTGGATATCGGAATATTCGTATCTTTTCGCTATTGGAGGAAGAGACATTCCTATAAGGGGAGAGTTCAGGGAAGCTGATGAACTTTACAAGAGAATAGATGGAATAAGGGTTTACACTCTGGGTACTGAGAGCAGACAGAGCAAGCTTGTTGTTCTGGAAGATTGCTGGAGTAATGATAAAAAGACACTGAAAGAATTCCTAAGATTGGCTGTTTCACGTTTTAGAACTTTACCTTCAAGATGCGATACTGATGGATGGCACAGTTATGGAACATTACTTGAGAAACTTGGAATAAAACGTGGAATAGTACACCATTTCAAAGAGTGGAAATCCGTTGAGGGGTACCATACAAATAACATGGAACATTGGGCAAAAGAACGCCATACGAACACTACATGAAAGCAAATCCAAGTCTGTCATGGCATTATATCGTAGTAAGAGGATTGCTATGCTCAGAACCCGGTGGGAAAGAGGAGGAACTTAAAGCACTACCTATCCCCGATTGATTCCAGAAGAACCGTTTGTTCATCCTTTATAATACGGCTCCCTGTTCATTACCGCTTTTTCAAGCAGTCCTCTGATCTCATCGGGAGTAGCGTTCTCGTTAATATCTACCAGATTATCATTTCTCATCAGGCAGGGCTTCAGCTTCCCGCCTGCTGTTACCCTCAGCCGGTTGCAGTTGGCGCAGAATTTTGAGTTATCTATGGGTCTTACAAGCTCGACCTCGACGCCGTCGATGAAATATTTCTTCCTGCGATGCATGCTGCGTTCGCTGACCTGTGTTGCTCTTGATCCCAGCATTTTTTCTACACCGTCTATATCGACCATGAACCGGCTCACGTTATTCTTGAAATTCATGAGTTCTATTAGCTGCAGGATTACGTTCCCATCATACCGTGCTATGAATTTAATAGCCTCGTCTATCCCTGAATCGTTGATCCCTTTCAGAAGCACCATATTGAGTTTGACCGGGGTCAATCCGGCATCTATGGCGGCATCTATCCCGCCAAGCACCATGGGATACGCATGCGATGAGCCGGTTATTGTTTTATAATGTTCTTTATTCAGCGATGGGACGCTCACATTAACCCTGTCAAGACCGCTGTCAGCAAGAGATGCCGCACGCTGCGCAAGAAGTATGCCATTCGTAGTGGCTGAGATATCCTTTAAAGCTGGCAGTGCTGCTATTATCTCTTCAAAATCGCTTCTCATCAGCGGCTCCCCGCCTGAGAATTTCACTTTATTCACGCCAAACCCGGTTGCAGACGACACTATCCTGACAATGGTGTCCTTGGATATCTCTTTCTCCGGTTTACAGGTCTCTCCTTCCTGGTGGCAGTAGATGCAGTTCAAATTACATCTTTTTGTTATCGAGATCCTGAGACTTTTTATAACCCTGCCGTAGCGGTCTGTAAGCATACTGTTTATGATTGGTTTAAAACTTAATTACTTTATGTATTGGCTTTTGTTTGAAAATATCATTCCCAGTAAATTTTAAATACAATGAAAAAAATTCAGCAACTAAGGCGAGGACGAAAGGGCGTTAGACTGTACCGGTGGAAATACATTATGAATACTTTGTCCCAGGTGCTCTCAAGATTCGAGCCTATAAGCCTCGAGCAAATGGATAATGTCAGATTAATGGACAGGACGGATACCAAATTTGTGTTCAGGATTGAACAGCTTCCTTTTTTCCTTGAACAGGTATCAAATGATTACCGGGTACTTGAAGTCACCAGTGCAAGGATAAGCAGGTACGAGACTCTGTATTTTGACACCGAGGATTTTCAGCTATATTTAAAGCACCAGAACGGGAAGCTCAATCGTTATAAAATAAGGTTTCGCAAATACGTAGAATCCGGGCTGAATTTTTTTGAGATAAAATTTAAAAACAACAAAGGAAGAACAATAAAAGAACGTATCAGGAGAAATGATATCGAATATAATCTTGAGGGAGAAATACGACGTTTAATCAATGAGAAAACACCTCTTGACCCGCGTTTATTGATACCCAGGCTGTGGGTTAATTATTCGAGAATTACCCTTGTAAACAAAATCTCCAGGGAAAGGCTCACTATTGATATCAACCTTAACTTTAAAAATAATACTTCCAATAAAAATTTCAATAGCATTGTAATTGCCGAGATAAAACAGGAAAAGTCCTCCCCGTCCCCATTTCTTAAAATAATGAAGCAGCATCACATACGGGAAGGCTCGATAAGCAAGTACTGCCTCGGCGTAATATCTCTCTACGAACGGGTGAAAAAAAAATAATTTCAAGTCCAGATTATTATTCCTGGATAAAGTGATATCATGATCGAAGAAATTTATATTCGCCTCGCAATAGATTTTGTATCGGTGTTTATTTTACTCAGGTTAATTTATTATCCGAACTATAAAAAAATGGAGTTCTTTTTTACTTTTTTTATTTTCAACCTGACAATTTTCTTTATCACCTTTTTGTTGAACACAGTTGATATATCGATCGGCGCAGCGTTTGGTCTTTTTGCCGTATTTTCCATGCTTCGCTACAGGACCGAGGGCATTTCCATGAAGGATATGACATACCTTTTCCTGTTCATCGCCATAGGTATGATTACAGCGATCCTGAAAGGAAGCTGGGGTGAACTGATGCTATTTAATTTCCTCATTCTTGGATTCACCTATGCACTTGAGAGCGATTTTTTATTGAAAAAAGAGTTATCAAAAACCATCCTCTATGAAAATATAGAGATGATCAAACCGGAAAATCATCCTGCGCTGGTAGAGGATTTGAGGAAGAGGACCGGGCTGAAAGTCCACAGGATTTCAATCGATGAGATAGATTTCCTGAAGGATAAGGCGGTTATCCAGGCATATTATTACGAAAAATGAATTGGCGGGTCTTGAAATCCGGCGCTTCCGGCGAGACAAGCATGCGGCATGGAATGAGACGTCATCTGCGGTTTTTTTTATGACACTGTGATCGCATCCTGCGGGCAGTGCCCGAGGCAAGCCCCAAGACCGGCGCAGAACCTTTCATCTACAAGTCTTGCTTTCCCGTCTATGACCTTATAACATATAATATTAATCACTATTATGCATAGTAAAATTACGAACTTTAATTTTAGATTATAGAAAACTATTTTATCACGCAGCAAGTATTAAGGGGTAT
Organism: Candidatus Methanoperedens nitratireducens; assembly: GCF_900196725.1. Taxonomy (GTDB): domain Archaea; phylum Halobacteriota; class Methanosarcinia; order Methanosarcinales; family Methanoperedenaceae; genus Methanoperedens; species Methanoperedens nitroreducens_A. The sequence continues at coordinate 7,561 of NZ_FZMP01000233.1, forward strand.
GCGAGAATTCCTTGATTTTGATAAAAGAGACAGGGAGATATTATCCCTGCTTGAGAAAAGCCCGGAGATGTCCCAGAACGAGATTGCAGAAAAGCTCAAGATATCCCAGCCCTCGGTCAGCTCCAGGATACACAAGCTCAAACAAAAAGGTGCGCTTGCTCACGTTGTAGGGATGAACCTGAAAAAAGTGAGCCTTTACATGGCGAAGGTGGACGTGATGGCAAGCAATACTTCATCCGTTCTTGATATTTTCAAGGACTGCCCGTACTTCCTGAATGGTCTTATTGTTTCGGGAAATCACAACTTATGCCTTTTTTTCATAGGTGAGGACATCGCCACCCTTGAAGCTATCGTGGACGGGCACCTGCGGAGCAACCCTCTGGTCAAGAGCGCCGAGGTCTGCATAGTTATCACGCCAGTGAAGGATCTTGTCATGCCCTTGCGGATGAGCTTTGATTTCAGCGACGTGCCGCCGTGCGGGAACGGGTGCAACTGCAAGGAATGCGTGCATCATACGTCAAATCGGTGTCTCGGATGTCCGGTGACGGATAGTTATAACGGGAAGATCTGGAGATGAATATATAAAACCTCCAAAGTTTAGGATCTGTGCGTAAATAACTTACC
>NZ_FZMP01000229.1 GCF_900196725.1 Candidatus Methanoperedens nitratireducens
CGAGCTTCTTCCGCAGGTATTCGGGATTTGTTATCCGTTTTTCTTCATGCACCTCCCTTCCCTTCAGTACCTTGAACCTTGATTCTTCATGCTGCCGGATATCAAGACAGCGCATAAAATAAATAAAGCGCGGGCAGAAAAGGTACTCAAGCACATCGGAAATCGTGATAATCGTGTCCCTGGCAGTCATAATTCGATACCCTCAAAAAAATTTCGTCAATACTTCATCGCTTACAAGCTCTTTATCGAAAGCCTGACCGAGAAGCTTTACCTTCTTAAAAGACTCATCATCCATAGGAAATACATACACCGAATCTACATCAGGATCAATCACCTCTTCGCATTCTAAAGCCATGGAATCCCTCTCGTTCGCATTAAGAGTACCAAGAAAAACACTCTTCTGCACCCGGTACAGACCTTTATCAAGGCAAATGCGGGCAACATTCTTGCGTCTGGTATTATCTGCAATATCATACACTACCCATACAATTGTCATATCATCTCATCCTATTTTATCAAACTGTTCGCTATACTGTGACATACCATCTGTATCGTGTTACGAATTTTGACATTGCGTCCGTTGTATTCGATTTCCCTGTCAAAAGTATCGTTAATAGCAGAGATCAACACAGATTTGCCCTCTTTGTTCAGGTATAAACCGCCTGGGATTTTATCGAACAAGCCCTCATGCACCTGTTTTTTCGAAAAAAGGTTAATAACAGTCCTATCGATGTGTACCCTGAAAATCTCTATAAGATCGAAAACAAATGATCTTTTATTGTAATTATCAGTATGCAGGAAGCCCATGTAAGGGTCAAGTCCTGCGATGATGCATGCTTTCTCAACCTGTGAGTACAGAACCCCATAGCCGTAATTGAGCAGGCAATTGAAGGCATCGTGCGCCGGGTCCCGGCTCCTGCCGTTGAACTTCCAGGCATCGGGCATAATGCTGCTAAGAGCATCGAAATACGTGAGGGATGCCATGCCCTCAGTCCCCATAATCGAGCCGCGCTTCTCTTCAAGTGAACCTTTCATGCCCATAAGGTCTTCCTTCAATTGCGCCATCTTCGCAATGCGCGGCTCAAGCACATCCTTATCGTCAGGACGGTTCTTTTTCAGGTCTTTGAGGAATTCAAGCTGGTTTTCAAGTTTTTGCACGATCCAGCCGCGCGCCAGGTTGAATCCCACAGCAGACGCCTCAGCCTCAAGCTGCCTGCGCCTGATAAGAGTGGTGCTTCCAAGCCTGGAGTGCCATACCCTGCCAAACGGGTTTCCATTATAATCAAGGAAAACTATATCGATATTGTTCTCAACAGCAAACTCAATGGCATCTGTGGTAATGGTCGCAGATGTGGAAATAAGGATGCTGTCCACTTTATCAGCCGATATTTCAAGGCTCTTGTCATCGTTCTTTACAAGGAAACAGTTCTTTTCCTTTTTGAGATACGCGCCCCGCGTGTTTATTACAAGTTGCATGTCGCACAACATACTACAATCTTTACATATATAATATTATTTTGAACTTTTAAACAATCCTGTGAACACTTTGCGTCCTTTGCACGTTTTTGCGGTGCATGACTATTTGTCTCGGTTTTGATTTTCCGAACTGATAACAGCCCCGAAGCCCCGTGAGACCGATTTCCCTACGCCGAGATAATCAGGTATGAGGAAGTTGGCGCAAAACCCTCCTGTGAAGCTCATCACGTTCACGTCTTTTAACCTGCTTTTCCTGATTTTTACATCAACATCGCACTTTATCATCCCAGACACCTGGTAATCCAGCGATTTCGACATGGAGAGCAAGTTCGCTATCAGCGTTTTTCTCAGGAATTCCTTTCTTTCCTCCATTCCGCTCATCCCATAGTACCGCATATAATTCTCCTGGTTCAGCGCAAGCCACGGGGTTGCGAACTCATAGGAATGTATCTTATCGGTTATCCCGAACTCCTGGTTCCTGACAGCGATGCCCTTCTCCACTATCTCATACACCTCCCCACCAAGTTTTATTTCATCGTATTTATCATAAATCTGTTTTAAAACTTCGGCGCCGTCATTAATGCCAATGACCATCGGTGCGCCGTCTATCATTTTGTACTGCACCAGAGGATAGCGGTAGATGAGCTTATCGGCATTGTGCTGGTGGAGGAGGGAGTATTCATTGAATCTGGTGGCGAAGAAGCCGCGCAGTTCAGGAGCGGAGCCACGGATGGGGCGGGTGGAGGCGAGGGTGAGGGTGAAGGTTTTAATATTCATATTTCAATGCACTGAACAGGGATTTATTAACACAGATAATCGTGCTATTTATCCTCCTGTCGGTTATAGATTTCTGATTTTTTTTCTCAAATCGTTCAGAACCCCAAAATATATAGCAAACAGTAGCTATTTATACGATAGAACAAAGTAGATAAGGTGGTAAAAGTGCCATTCAAGACCATTAAAATAAGGGATGAGACCTATGAGAACTTGAACGCCCTTATAGGTGACCTGATGAAAGAGTTCAAAAGACCTGTATCCATGGATGAGGCATTGAGATATTTACTTAAGAGCAGGAAAAATATGCCAAGTAAGTTTGCCGGGGGCTGGAAGATGGACGAGGATGAACTTGATAAGATGAGAAGCGAATTAAAGGAGGCGTGGAAAAGATGGGAATTGTAGTAGATACCAATATCCTGATCGATCTTCTAAGGGATGAACGGTATGCTGTTAACAAAATGAAAGAGCTTGAGAAAAACGAGGATATCGCCACTACGGATATAAACGCCTTCGAGCTGTACTTCGGAGCTTACAATTCCAGGGATAAAGAGAGGAATATCGCATCGACAAGGGGTCTTTTGAAAAACCTGACCCTGCTGCATACAGGGGAAGGGAGTATGGAGACCGCAGGGAGGATATTTGCGCAAAGAAGGGCAGAAGGCAGGATGATTGAAATCAGGGATCTGCTCATCGCCTCAATCGCATTGCAGAGTGGATACAGGCTCCTGACGAACAACAGGGATCATTTTGAAGGGATAAAAGGGCTGGTCATTCAGGATTAAATTTTCGGCGCAGTCAATAGTGCCCGGCGCGCCGTCTGTTGTTTTGTACTGTGCCGGAGGATAGCGGTAGATGAGCTTATCGGCATTGTGCTGGTGGAGGGGGGAGTATTCATTGAATTTGGTGGCGAAGAAGCCGCGCAATTCAGGTGCGGAGCCGCGGATGGGGCGGGTGGAGGCGAGGATGAGGGTGAAGGTGCGGAGGAGCATAATTAAAAAAGTAAGGTTCCCCCTGAACCCGGTATGAATCCAATTTCTGTATCATACCTATCTTTTAATTCTTCTATTGAAATATAGGCTATACCAGTTTCATTTTCAGGATTTGGTGCCTTATTTTTGGGGATTGAAATAACGTATTCATAGAAATCTTTTTTTATTTTTAAGAATTCGTTTTTTCTATCAAGTGGGTTTTTTAGTTCTCTTATTGCCTTATATTGATTCCATACAGCTTTAGCGAAATAGTCCAACTCGATATACACATCGATTTTATAGTAGTCATCTTGAATAAGTTTGAAATTTTTACATAGTTGTTCAAATTCTAATTTTTTGACAAACGAAAGAATACTATCGGATTCGTCATCACTTCCACTGTCTTTGATTTTTTTAAAGTAATTATTACTCAAAGTTAAAAAGTAATTTTCGCTTATCCTTTCTGGAGCCTCTTTGAGGACGTCCCTAGTTTTATCGATTAGAAAGGGTGAATAGATATACCTATAGAATTCCTTATTTTCATCTTTAAGGATAAATAATTTTACGAGTCCTTTCTTCCCATCTGTATAGTTTCGATTGCATCTTCCAGAAACTTGATTTATTGAATCCATTGGTGAAAAATCACGATAAACAATATCCACATCAATATCTACCCCAGCTTCAATTAATTGAGTACTGACAATTATTTTTCTATCTTTATTGTCTTTTATTTCGTTTATTCGTTCAAGCCGCTGATAAGGGGTAATATTAGTAGAAAGATAATACAACTTTGTATCTGGAATTTTTAAAGATTTTAAATATTGGTACACATTTTTTGAAGAATTTATTGTATTCAGGACAATAAGAAAATTTTTACTATTATTTGCTTCAACATCCTTTTTTACAATCTCTTCAAAATCATCAAGAATCATGGGTTCAATATTTGGTATTAGTTCGATTCTATCAAATCTGTCAAAATAAGTTTTTTTGTTTTTTACAAGTTCAACGATTTCATTCTTACTTTCATCAAATATCAAAGGTTGAGTAGCGGTTACAAAAACAAAATAAGTATTGAAACATTTTGAAAATAATGAAATAACCTCTTTGAATAAAAGCCAATATTCATGAGGGATCGATTGAACTTCATCAAGAATTACAATTGAATTTATAATGTTATGACATTTTCGTAAGGACCTATTTTTATTTGAAATTAAAGTATGAAATAATTGTATGAATGTTGTTACAATGATCTCAGCGTTCCATCCTTCAATCAATAGTAGGCTTTCGGGGGTTTCGTAATCAGATTTTTCCTCCGTTTCATAAAAAATGTCAGATAAATGGTGATGCTTCAATAGAATATCAGTTGTTGGAGTTTTTCCCTGAACTTTTTCAAATACTTCTTCAAAAACCTTGAAATTCTGATCTATAATACTTAAAAATGGAAGTGAATATATAATTTTAGGTGTAAAGTTAATCTCCTTTCTAATTTTTTCCCTTAGTTTTAAAGAAAAAGATAAAACAGTAAGTGTTTTCCCAGTTCCAGTCGGAACATTCAAAGAATAGATATTATTATTCAAATTCAAGGTTTTTAATTCTCCCATAACATCTGAATAAATTTCATTTCGAATAATATCTATTTTATTTTTGGTTTATCGTAGCCTTTAATTGTCCGATAATTATCAACCAAATCAAAAGGAATCACTTTATTGCTTTCGATTTCTTGAAGACCTGACGCATCTAATTTATCTGAATTTAAAAGAATAGAATAAAAAAGCTGAGTTAAGAGATAACATTGGATGGATTTTTCTTTTTCTAAATAATCAGAAAAACCCCTTCTGTTACTTTTAATTTCTCCAATTATTCTTTCATAACCACAAATAAATTTAGTTATATCAATATTAGGCAGCAACTCTAAGTAGATTTCTTTGAGTTCTTCGAAATATAATAATTTAATTTGCCTTCCCAAAATTTCGATATTATCCTTGTCTAAACTTAAAATTTCATCTTGCGCATCTTCCAAGTTTCCATGATGTTTTTTTACTACAAGATAACCTATCAAAGGTAAAAATTGGAATTTTAACTCTTTAAATGACTCTTTTATCACAAAATAAGTAAATATTGAAGATAGCAGGCCATGCCTTGTTTCAGGATTATTCTTTAGGGAAGCTTTGCGTTTTTCATCTTTTTCGTTTATATAACTTTGAAAATTACAGGTACCTTTTCCAAAATCATGTGAAACACCTGTAAAATAGGAAAAATTTGCAAATATTTCATCATTTAAACCAAAAAACTTTGAATTGATGTTCTTTGATTCAACAGTAGTTTTACAGAATAATCCTACATTTCTAAGATGGTCAATTAAGAATTTGTCAGGATGAGATTTTAGATCAAAGGAAGATGATTGATTCATTATTATCCAATTCCCAATATCTATCAACTTTTGCCGTTATTCCTTTTCCATTAATTCCATTTCTTTCGAACATAACTTTTCTATATTCTTTTAATGTTCTATCCAGTTCCATTTCAGTTGGAATTGTTTCAGAAAAATATTCCCCATCTTCCAATTTGATTTCTTTGATCAAGTCAGTAGGAATAGCGGAATCCATTTTTACGAAATCGGAGGATGATTTTTCTTTTATTACCGTTTCTCCAATGAATTCAAAATTAGCTATATGTTCGGTAATCCCTAAGCATGGAGTATAGACGCATTTATGATATAAAAGCAGAGATTTTGCTTTATTAAATATATTTGGATCTGTATGATGGAAATATATTCTGTATTTTGCATCTTTCACAAATTCGAACCTGATTTGTGTTCGAGGTCCATGTGAGCCTTTTTTAATCGGAATGAAATAGTCATCCTTAGTATTAATAAGATTTTCAGCAATTCTTACTTTTTTAATTGGATTCAAGATTTTAACGGCAATCTGCGCCTGTTGTTTTGAGAAATATTTTAAATATTCATCTTTTGGAAGGCCTAAGATAGCCCCTATAAGCCCACTAATTGCGGTTCTTGGTGGAATTGAAAAAGTAAGAGGCGATGTTGTAGTGTAGTATTTCCTAAAATGTGCATACTCACCCCAAACATCGAATACCAATATTTTATCCATACATCCTACAATGATAACGGTAGTGCTGGAATTCCGGTGCTTTTAAAAGCTTCATTAATCGCGACTTCTTTACCTTCTAATTCAAATCTAGCTCGTTCATCAATTTTGTATTCAACATTTTGAATTAAATCCTTTTTGTTTTTTAGGACGTCGATTATTTTTGTCAGATTTATCTTTACTTGAGAGATGTCTCTCAATTCTTCATCAGGAACTTCTTTCACTAAAGAAATCATACTATTGAGGTCACCTATGTGATAATTAGTCTCTTTGTAATTTACTTTTATAAGCAATCTTGGAACTTGGCCAACTTTTGATCTTGAGATTAGATTTTTTGTACCGTTCCATATACTATCGAGTAGAAGCTTTACATCATCATCTGTTAGTTTTGTCTCTTTTGCGGCATTTTCATTTATGATTCCATAGAAGTTTATTAATGAGTAGAATAGAAAATCTTCTTCACGGAACGTCTTTTGTTCAGCATTCTTACCAGAGGCAAATGCACCCGTTCCTTTGAAGTGTTTAATGAATACTTTATGCAGCGATCTACCTATCTTAAATTGAACAGGTCCCGTAAAAGTCAAAGAACTTGTCTGTTCTTTGCTTTCAGTTTGTTCTTTAATATCTTCTTTAGGCTTTTCAGTCTTTTTTCCCTTCTTAACTTTCAATTCCAACGGAATTGTTGCTCCGAAGAGTCTCACGTCTATACATTGTTTTAGAATTTCAAATGTAGCTATCTCTTTTTGTTGCTGAAGTGTTTTGCCCTCTCGTTCCGCTAATGGAATATGTTTTAAAAAATCTGATGCTCTTAGTTTTGCGTCCTGAATGTGGCCTTCTTCATCGGATATCTCTCGTACAAAAATATCTTGTTTCTTAAAGTTGTATAAATAGTCCCGGATAGTTCTCTTAAGCCTTACATCTGTTACAAGATTGACGCCTGTTTCTTCATCAATTCTTGGTTTATTTTCATCCAAAGGGTCTCCATTTGGATTTGCATCTTTCACATCGTACAAAAAAACAAGTTCCGACCTATTTGTGATTATATTGCTCATGTTGTTTCCTCCGTTGTTGATTTAAATAAATTTGAGAGATTCATACCCAGTACAAAATAAAAGCTGATCTCATCGTTAGACATTTTCCACCCTTCTCCTGACTGAACCATATATTTCCCAATTAAAAATTCAAGACCTTTATAATAATTTTTCCCGTACTCTTCAAGCTTATTTTGAATTTCTGGCAACAACTTCTTTACATGTTTTTCATCTAATTTCAATCCCTGAAGTTTTACTCTAAATGGCGTAGCTTTTCGATCATTGTACTGAATATTTAATAAGTATTGTGTTAATACACCTTCTAAGAATATTGCTTTTTTCGAGTCTTTATTAAAGAAATCAGGAAACTCTTTAAACAAAGTATTGGCTTTTTCTTCTAACGGTAAATTCGTTCCTTGCAGCAGGTTTGTGATGCTTTTTTCATTCATATTTTTACCTCCATTAAAATTGTCAAGAAGTTCTAATTCGTTTAAATAAATAAGAAGTTGAAAACCCTTCAAAGTAAGATATTTTGTAAATTTTTTTTCATCTTGAAATTCTATTCGGATTTTCCTCATTATTGCCAAAATTAAAAATGAATAATCTATTTTCTTATTCGTAAAAATTTTATTTGTTATTTCAAGGAAATTGCTTTTAGGAAAAAATGAAAAAATGTTTCCAAAGTTAAATTCCATCGATTTACCATCTTTCAAAACTTTAAAGATGGATTTTTTATCAACATTCTCTTTAGCCTTGAAAAGTATTCTCAATCGAGAAGGTAATATATCTTCTATGTAGAGTAAAATCCTGAATGCTGATTTATCTATTCTATAAATTAATAAATTATTATTGAAAAAATTATCCTGTTCAGCAAGCTTATTTAAAATTTCCTTTTCATTGTCATCTAAAAGATGAATATATTTTGTTTCAAATTTTGGATCTTTTTCCTTGAATTCTTCTAAGATTTTGTATATTTCTTCAGCTTTATTTTGATTCAAAAGTTTCGGGATTATATAATAATTGAATCCGTAAAATTTAAAATTTGAATTCTCATGAATATATTTTTTCCCTTCTTCTAATGTTAATGCACATTTTAAACATACTGGATAATTTTTCCATGCCAACGATTGATTGAATCCACCACTAACGAATCCAGGCTTATCAACTGTATAGTCAAAAGTTCCAACAAAGCCAAATACTTCTTCGGATTTTTTTCTACAGACTGAACAAAACTTCTCAATAGCTTTCGATTCCTTTCCATATTTTTGGTAATATCCATTGGAAGTGTCCTCAATTAAAACTTTTCTAAATACTGGAAAGTCGCCAATATATTTTTTATCGGGAGAATAAATAAGCAGTGTTGTTATTTTATTTTCTTTTTTATCTAAACTACCATATTTTAATTTTAGATCGGAAAGAATTATCGTATTATTTGATTTCAAGCAATCTTCAATCCCTTTTAGAAATATGATTTCCTCAGCATTGAAAGAATTATTATTTTTTTCAATAATTTTTGTAAACCATTTAATAATTTTGTTAGCAAAGGTCTTATCAATTTCTGTGACCCTACTGGTAGGTGTTAAATCAGTTCCATTGGGATCTCCTTGTTTATACAGATATTGTTTTATTTTACTTTTGCTATATTCTTCCAATTCAATTCCTGCATATTCAAACCCTTTTTCAGTTTTATTAATTTTAATACCGAGAATATGTTTATATGTATTATTGGTCGCTGGATCCTCAATTACGATATCTGTTGGGTCTTCTAATCGTCTTCCAGCTTTTTCAAGTGAGTATTCTCCAATTTCTTTTACAGCCTCAATCATTCACGTCACCCTCCGCCCTCATCTCTCTCCCGCCTTCCATTTCCATCGCCTCAACATCATCATTACAATCCACCATCCTCCCTGAAAACTACTCCTTTATTTATATATTTTACGAGAGCGGTACGAAAGTATTCCATCGAGATCATCCGCCAACTTGACTTGTTGCGATAGAACACGGCTGACACCGATGATTACTGATTTCGTATCCGTGAAAATCCGTTTGATCCGTGTCATCCGTGTTCGTTTTAATTTGTCTAAAACGACTGGCAGAATACTATATATCCTGTCAATCCTGTAAATCCAGTCTAAAAAGTTCAGAAATAAGGTACACGAAGGGTCAAAAATCGTGCCTGCGTCACCTGTAAACTTTCTTCCTGTGCTCAAACTTGTGAAGGATTATTAAATCGCTCTTGAACTCGTATATAACCCTGAAAGGCGGGACTTTAATGCTTCTAAGCGTGAAAAGGTCGTATCTTAAAGGCTTTCCAACTTCAGGGTCATCGATAATCTTTTGAACTATTTTCTTAACTCTCGCCTGGATTTTCTTATCCCCTATCTTCTTTAAATCCCCCTTGAATTCATCGGTGTATATAACTTTCATACCCAGACTTCATCGAGGTCGTCCACGCTTTTTAACTCATGCACTCTGCCTGCTTTTACATCATCCTTTGACTTTTTTATTCCTGCCATAAGCGTTTCATCGTTCATTATTTCAATAGTTTCGATTATTGACTCAAGTTCTTCCTTTAATTTTTTAAGATTATTCAGTGCGTCATAGCTTATGACTATCTTGTTTTTGGAAAGGGTTTCTGGCATAACTATCACATGTATGCATATTATTATTTATAGACTACTGGTATCATCCACAAAAATTTACCCTCAAGATTTTTAATAATACATTCCCTGCCGCCTCTCGCCCGCCTTCCATTTCCATCGCCTCAACATCATCATTACAATCCACCATCCCCCCTGAAAACTACTCCTTTATTTATATATTTTACGAGAGCGGCGCGAAAGTATTCCATCGAGACTGATTTCGTATCCGTGAAAATCCGTTTGATCCGTGTCATCCGTATTCGTTTTAATTTGTCTAAAACGACTGGCAAAATACTATATCCTGTCAATCCTGTTAATCCTGTCCACTATCTGTTTTTCACCCTCGATGATTGTATACGATCTGAGACGCCGGAATTGGCGGATAGCCTCGCATAGAGTATATGCTGAAAAAGCGCCGCGATATAAACAGTGGACTGGTACGAACCCCCGTCGAGTTCGTTGTGAGTTCGTATTAAGTTCGTTGTTTCACATTTTGCGCCATCGCCTCCGACATCCTTAAATCTACGATTAGTGTTTTAAATTCAAATTCAGTTTTCAATACTGTGCTATTTTACAGATATGATTTTAAGTTGTCGCATATGTGAATGTACTCTAAATTGTGGAGCAACCGATTTTTTACACACACTCAGCAATGGTGCTACCGGTTTTTTGCGATCAACTTGCTCGTATCTGTTAGGGAAAAGAGCGAACTGACCAGCATGTCCATTCGTCCGAAAACTTGGAATGCCAACTTTTTTATTAACCAGCAACATATAGTTGTGCATAGTTTGAGTGAGGATATGATTTTAGCAGATAATTATACGGCTGGCAATATGGATGATAAAATCAAGGACAGGCTGATGAAATTTTTGATAAAGGACAAAAAAGGTATCAGGAAGTGCCTGTTAAGACTCTTTTTGCAAACTAGGAGCTATACTACAAGCGAGGTCTATGAGTACCTTATAAAGCAGGGTTTTGATGTGAGCTACAGGGGAATATATGCCCTTGTCGGACAGATGCACAGCAGACTCGGAATCCTGCACATATACCCGGCTCGTGAGCACCGTATCTATTCCCTTAAGGAAAACTGCGGAAATATTGTAGAGATGGTTTTATCAACCGGATAAATAGATAAAATAAGATTTTACGTATTGTAAAACCGTAAATTATTTTTTCTTAGCTGAATTGTGCTTCCTGACATTCCGGTTAATAGCAATCTCTTTATAGATAATATTTATATCTATTTTATACTTTTTTTCTTCTATTTGTTGCTGAAGGTCTATGCAGTCCATAAATGTCAATAGCCATTTATCAAAAGTCATCTATATAAACAGGGTTGTGAGGTATGTGTGATATGTATGATCATTGAAATCGGCTTTGTAGAAATATCATCTAATCCATAGAAAAACAATTATATAACAGGGATTACAATATAAGTACACAAGAGGGTGCACTATGTCAATTCTCGATGTGACCGAAGACCAGATATTTCAGACGTTGGGCAAAGGAAGAGATCCGAATTTTAAACAGATAGAAAAAGTGAGACCCGTAGTGGCCAAACCAAAGAAAACTTACACGCTCAACAATATGAAATCAGTGCAGGCATCAAAAACCGTAACAGCACAGCCGCAAACGCAGTCTGTGGTCGAACCTGCAAAACCTGCTCTCTCGCCCGAAGTTGATGAATCCATGAAGAAGCTCAGCGTGGAATTAAGCGAGCTGAACACAAGGGTAAGCGGGATCCAGAGAATGGTCAGGTGGTATATAATACCGCAGTTCATGGTGGTCCTTGTTCTGCTGCTTACACTGATCGCGAAAAGCTGATATTCCTTTTTAGAGGGTGACATGAAATTTATCGTTCTCGTTGGAGACGGAATGGCTGATTATCCCATTCCCGAACTTGGGGACTTAACGCCTCTTCAGGCAGCGAATACCCCGAATATGGATTTTATCGCAAAGCACGGCAGGAACGGTGTTGCGAAGACCGTGCCTGAAAGCATGACCCCGGGGAGCGATGTGGCCAACCTCTCCATCATGGGCTACGACCCTGTGCAGTATTATGCCGGGCGCGGTCCTCTTGAGGCTGCAAGCATGGATGTAGCTCTCGGGAAGGATGACATCGCTTTCCGGTGCAACCTCATAACCGAAAAAGACGGACTGCTTGCCGATTACAGTGCAGGGCACATCTCAAGTGAGGAAGCCCGGATTCTTATCGGGGCTGTGGACAGCGAGCTTGGGAACGATTGCAAATTCCATGCCGGTGTGAGTTACAGGCATCTGCTCGTAATGGGGCAGGGAGAAAGAGCCGTATGTACGCCCCCGCACGATGTGGTAGGGCAATCTATTGCCGATGTGCTGCCGCGCGGGGAAGATTCTGAGATTTTAATAGACCTTATCAGGGCATCAAAATCCATTCTTGAGACCCATGAGCTTAATGCGAAGCGGAAGAAGGACGGGAAGAACATCGCTAATCTTATCTGGCCGTGGGGTCAGGGAAAAGCGCCCCTGATGCCGTCCCTCATGGAATTATACGGCATCTCCGGCTCGATCATCTCAGCCGTTGATTTACTGAAAGGTATCGGCAAGTATGCAGGTCTTTCGGTCATAGATGTCCCCGGAGCTACAGGATACCTGGATACCAATTTCTCAGGCAAGGCGGCATATGCCCTTGAATCACTGCAGGAGCGGGATTTTGTCTTTGTCCATGTGGAGGCGCCGGATGAGGCGGGGCATATGGGCAATACAGAAGCCAAGGTAAGGGCTATTGAGGATTTTGATGAGAAAGTGGTGGGCGGGATGCTGAATGAGCTTGGCGGTTTTGGCGAGTACCGTATCATGGTTTTACCCGACCATCCTACGCCCGTTTCCATCAAAACGCACACAAGAGAGCCGGTCCCTTTTGCGCTCTATTCCTCGACAAGGAAAGCGGATTACGTGAACAGGTTCGATGAGTTTTCAGCCAGGAATGGGGTTTTCGGGCTTGTGGAAGGACACACGCTGATGAAACTGTTGACGAAGTGATAACAGGTATATAAGAGTTTGATGGGCGGTGGGGAGTGGGGGTTAGTATTAAAAAAGTTTATAACCGCCCATCAAATATATCATATGTTCCTCTTACATATATAGTTTACACATGCTTTTAGTACATGCTCAAAGCATATGTCAATGCTATATGCTAAAAGCACATGTTTTGCCGTGATTTTGCCATGATAAAATTTAACTCTCAGTTCCGATATTAATTGAACCCGGAAGAGGCAAAGAATGACCAAATACCTTGTATTCATAACAGTGATAGGAAAAGACCGAAAAGGGATAATCGCCAGGATCTCAAACGCTGTTTTCAGGCATAACATCAACATCGAGGACCTGAACCAGAAAGTAATGGAGGGTTATTTTGTAATGACCATGCTTGTGGACATGTCCGACTCGCCGATAACGATAGCAGAGTTGAAAAAAGAACTTTCGGTCATCGAAACTGAGATGGGTCTTAAGATACAGGTCCAGCACGAGAACATTTTCCAGACCATGCACCGGGTGTAAATCATGGAATACTCGCTTGAAGAGGTCATGGAAACCGTAAACATGACGCTCTATCATAATTTCGATATAAGGACTGTGACTCTCGGGCTTAACCTGAAAGACTGCATCAATTCGGATATCGAGGTCTTCAGCTCAAATGTGTATGATCGTGTTACGGAATACGGGGAAAAACTTGTCGCGCAGGCAGGGATGCTTGAGGAAAAATACGGTGTTCCGATAATCAATAAAAGGATATCGGTGACACCGGTTTCCCTTATAATAGAATCCAGCGTTGCGGATGCATCTGTCAGGATCGCACAGGCTCTTGATAATGCCGCCCGCGATGCAAATATCGATTTCATCGGCGGGTACGGCGCCCTTGTCCAGAAAGGGATGACGCGTGCCGATACGCGCCTCATCGATTCGCTTCCCGATGTCCTGTCCGGCACAGAAAGGGTGTGCGCTTTTCTTAACGTTGCCTCAACAGCATCGGGTATGAACATGGACGCAATAATAAGGCTCGGGTGTATTCTCAAGGAAATCTCGGACAGGACCGAGAACGGGGCAGGATGCGCGAAATTCGTGGTGTTCTCAAACGCTCCTGAGGATAACCCGTTCATGGCAGGGGCTTTCCACGGAGTCGGTGAGCCTGATTTTTCGCTGAATATAGGCATCAGCGGCCCTGGTGTGGTAAGGAACGTGGTCGAGAAGAACAGGGACTGCGACCTGACCGCGCTTTCCGAGACAATCAAACGCACGTCTTTTAAGATAACAAGAGCCGGCGAATTAATAGGAAGGGAGCTTGCGATGAATATGGGTGTTCCTTTCGGGATAGTGGACATCTCGCTTGCATCGACCACCAGAGTAGGAGATTCCGTCGCCGGGATAGTGGAAATGATGGGCATAGAGAAAATGGGCGCACCGGGAAGTACAGCCGCGCTTGCACTTCTTATCGATGCAGTAAAGAAAGGCGGTGCCATGGCGTCGGGGAACGTGGGCGGCCTGAGCGGGACATTCATCCCGGTGAGTGAGGATTCAGGCATGAACGCCGCTGTAAAGTGCGGTGCGCTCTCGATAGAGAAGCTTGAGGCTCTTACTGCGGTATGTTCGGTCGGGCTTGATATGATAGCCATCCCCGGCGACACGCCTGCCGAGACCATATCAGCCATAATTGCAGATGAGCTTTCCATAGGCGTCGTGAACGCAAAGACAACCGGCGTGAGGCTCATCCCGGTTCCGGGTAAGAAAGCAGGGGATTATGTAAACTTCGGCGGGCTGCTCGGTGAAACTTACGTAATGGAGACAAACAAGTTCAGCTCGCGCGATTTCATATTGCGGGGCGGAAGGATGCCAAGCCCGGTCACGAGCATGAGGAATTAGCATTAATATGGCACAATCCTGATTTTCACAAATCAGGCGTGTGAAATTGATGTGAATCATATTTAATAGCGTGTCAATCTAATAAAATATTTTATGGACATTACAACGCCCCTTCTACCAAAACTATTAAATCTTAAAGAAAAATCAAGTGCCAGGGCTGTAGTGCTGCTTGACCCGACATATCTTAAAGGAGAAGCTTCACATATAGCAGGAATTAAGACACCTGAAGTAAAACTTTCTTTTGAGGAACTGACAGAATATCTCACAGGATATGCTGCTTTTACAAAGAACTTTCTAAAAAATATACACATTGAAGACCCGCTGGCACCGAGAACAGTATATATCTCAACTGAAGACCGGAGGGTATATCTTTTCCATTTCTATGTCAAAACCAAACAAAAGACAGACCCATTTTCTATTTTCCTTGGACTCACTGTCAGAAAAAACATGGATGCAATTAAAGAAGGTAAAGAAAATCCATGGGAAATTCCACAGTACGTTTTTGATAATGCATGGGATACTATCAGAGAGATACAAGAGATATACAGTCGATTTTGATTTTTAACCATATCTAATAAAACTTGATATCGACAGGTTGAATCTGATATGCAACTAAGATAATAATGAGCACTTTATGGAACAATGCTAATATGCCATCTTTAGCGCTTATATTTGTCATACTATCAGGAGTAGTATCAGTCTTATTATTTTTTTTACCGGTAACCACGCAAACGACAGAGAGTTATACAAATGCACAGACATGGAATGAGTTGCCTGCCAGAATCAATGCAGTAAACAACATCCTGAGCACAACAGTCAACATCAGGTCATATGACAAAAGCAAAACACTGAAAAAAGTGGCAGTTCATCTCAAAGTAAACAAAGTAAGCAAGGGTGAAATCGTACTGGATGACTACGGGAAGAACAGCCCTGTTTCAGTTCAGCTTCCTGCAAGGGCTGTGAAGTTCATGGAGATCGGTGCAAAGGATATTTCTTACTCTTCTGCAAATATAACCGTACGCTATACCGATGCTGAACTAGGTAGCGTTGATGAAAATTCCCTTTTGATATACCACTGGAGCGGTGAAGCATGGGAGCCTTTACCAACGACAGTGGATGTTTATAACAATACCCTGACAGCCACGACGACTTCTCTTTCGCCTTTCGGTGTGGCTGGAACTGTCACATATCGCTATCTTCCAAGCAATGGTATAGCGATTGCAAGTGGTATCGCCACTAATTGGGATTGCTCCGGAATAACCGGTTATGCAAGGTCAGAACTTACAAACGCGAGCAGTTCAGGTTGCGCGGACCGTAATGAAAGATCAAACGGTCTTCTTGATCCTGCAGTGGACATGTTCCTGAACACACCATATACCGTGGATACACAGGTCCAGGGTAACTGGTATTTCGGGCATTTCAGAGACAGGACATCCTCAGGCATTGTTACATTCAGGTTAATATACATCTATTCTAACGGAACAATAAATGCTCTTCCGGGTACGGGGAGCCAGGTGCTAAATGGTGCGGATAATAATTTCAACGTCTCGTTAACAGGCATCAGCGGAACTGTTCCCGCCGGTACCAAACTGGGTTTGAGAATGTCGTCATCCGCGGATATAGATATTATTGTGGGCGATACCGCTGGTGTGGGGAATGTAGCATCAGGCTATTTCTCGATAACAGACAATCCTGTTAGTGGTCAGCCCCCGCCAAATATAATCACGTGGGGCAATAATAAAACCAATAACCAAACTACATCTATCACCATAAACACCAGCGAAGCTGTTAGATTCAATGCAACAGCCAACCAGACGATAACTACATGGAACTGGTACAGGGACGATGTGAACCAGAACAACAACTTTGATAATTTCACAACTTCATGGAGCGCAGCAGGCAGCTACCATATTGACGTTAATGCTACGAACGCAAATGGAACAAGCAGCTCCATCAGATGGGACGTAACGGTAACGGCTCTGCCCGGGGAATCATCTGGAGGTACTCCGGACCTGAAATTGGCAGTCAACCGGCGCGTAATACTGGATGATCCCACATTTGCAGGAAGTTCAAAAGGCACGGGTTTTAGCATGCCTCCTGACCCGGCGACCCAGGACCGGTATCCTGGCAATGATTGGGGAATAAGTGCGAACTACTGGAAAGATGAGGCAACGACTCTGCGTGTATATGCACTTGTCCTTAACCAGAGCGGATTTCCTCAGAGCGGGGCAGGTATAATATTCTCGGCTGTGAACGCCACAGGATATAAAAATATTACGTCCCCTACGGTAACAACATCTTCCTCCGGAGTGGCATCATACTTTTTTAACCTCGACACTCAGAGCTCATATGGTAACTGGACTATATGGGCAAATACGACCATTGAGGGTACCGACGTAAACCGCTCCACAATGATAATATACAACTGGTGGGGCTGTGCATTGTGCCATGGAGAACCAAGCAATAAACTGGAAACCAGTGTTACTAAAGTACGTGGAAATTCACCTTATTACAATAACCATACAACAACAGCCTTAGCGCGTTATCGTGAACCTCACTTAGGGGTCAGTAAATCTGAACACACAAATCATCAATCACATGACCGAAACCCAGCCGGATACAGTGCTTTTCCAGATACAAAATGTACACACTGTCACCAATCCTATGATGGTTTACCGGGTGGGAATACCATTGCTACTTACAGGATTTATACAGTGGACTATCATGGCGGCGGTACGAACAACCGATCATGTATAGACTGCCATGGGAACGTAGCTTCGTTAACTAACGGTATCCCGAACATGCCCTCTTGTAACGATTCAGGCTGTCATGTTAACGAAAGCTTACAGAGAAACAAGAATCTGACGCAGGTGAGCACGACCAATACATCGCTCCTGGACGGTAGAAATAACCCGAGAACGATGTTTTCCGACAATATCCCGACTTCTTCATCGCCTCTTAAAGCACATAAATTTGACCGGAACGTGCCGTGCATTATATGCCATAACGCCATGCACAATCTTACAAAGCCTGACCCATCTGTACCGCAAAGCAGCAATATAACGGAATACACCCAGTGCACCTACTGCCACACTACCTATAGCCGCCACAACGACAGCGTGAGCTGCACAGTATGTCATTCGCAGGATGTGCATCTAATAAAAGTGCTCGCCCAGAATGCCACTTATATCTATGACAGTACTTCTTCTTCCAGGGGAAACTGTACTAACTGCCACCAGAACTCCTCTTTCTTCAGCACATTACTATCACAGCCAAAAGCAGGCAATCATTCAGGAAGTCCGCCTCAAATCCCGGGCACTTTAAAACATTCATCCAACCTCTCAAATGGCAGCATCTGGAACAGTACAACTACTCCTTACTGGACTTCAAGCAGCGGCTCATGCTATTACTGCCATAACGATACAAAACATAATTCAACAGCCCTTGGCAAGATCAGCAGTCTCCTTGGAGATGCGAACAATACAAGGAACGGTTCTCTCAAGACCACCACCTGGTGTGCAGACTGCCATTATAACGAATCAGTCAATACCAACTATATGGGCACCCGGTGGTCTCCCAGTCCTCCGGTGATCACTTTCAATAATACAGGTAAGAGCAGATGGCAGAACCACAGCAGTTTCTTATCGGGAGGCTATAAGGACAATGACTGTAATTTCTGTCATTCCCTGAATGGCACTTATTTAGCTACCTCCTTGAATTACTCACACAGCCTTAACGAAGGAGTGGCTGGCGGAGCTAATTGTACTTCCTGTCATAACATCGGGGGCACAGCAGGTCCAGGCAGACTTGTGAACTTTACTGCCATGAACAATACCGGTGCCATTCACAGGAACCTGAATAGTGATGCTGTAACATCTCTCTCAGCAGAGAACAAGAAATGCTGGGCATGCCACGGCAACGGCAGCCAGCCAGGAAATAGCCATCCTTCCAATTACAGGAATCCATACCGCTGTCCTGATTGCCATGTACCAGGCGCAGGGCAGAATTTTAATTTTACTCCTGCAAGCATACTCAACGTCACCCAGCACTACTGGAACGGTGCAAGTATCAAGACTTCAGCAGTTACCTCCTGTTATGACTGCCATAACAAGAGCGAGATGATGCTCGGTGATCTTGATCCGGACAGTTCAGCCAGCGTGTATAGCGGTGCTAACGGCGGTAATAACAGCACAAGCCATTACGGCAGGAAAAGACCTGATCTACGCACCTGGAATTCCGGTCTATCTGTGAACTGCGGTTACTGCCACAAGAACGCAAGCACTGCTTTTTCAACAGCCATGATCGATCCTGCATATAATAGTTCGATCCAGAATCACAGCCTCAGCCAGGCATCTCCGGACTGTTTCAATTCAACCTGTCACTCAAGCGGCTGGATACATAACAGCACTCTTAATAAACCTGCATTCAGTCTGCCCAGCACCGCCTATTGCCAGAACTGCCATGCAGATAAACAGAAACATAACAACTCCCAGGACTGCAGCAGGTGTCACATAAACAGCACAAGTAGCGATACTATTCACCCCATAAAATATATCCAGACGGGGGGCAGCTATGCCAGCACGAGCACGCAGGCGGCAAACTGTACCAACTGCCACCAGGATACGGGATTGAGCGGGTTCAGTGCTCCAATCGTCCCGAATA
Source organism: Candidatus Methanoperedens nitratireducens (assembly GCF_900196725.1). Lineage (GTDB taxonomy): Archaea > Halobacteriota > Methanosarcinia > Methanosarcinales > Methanoperedenaceae > Methanoperedens > Methanoperedens nitroreducens_A. The sequence goes on from NZ_FZMP01000229.1 coordinate 19,563, forward strand.
CTCTTAAGCACTCATCCAACTTCTCAAACGGCACTATCTGGGGCACGTTCTGGACATCAGAGGAGGGAGCATGTTATTACTGCCACAGCAATACGAAACATAACGCGACAGCCCTCGGCAGGATAAATGCTCTGCTAGCGGATTCGAACAACACAGGAAATGGCTCCCTTACAACCACAACATGGTGTGCAGACTGCCATTACAATGATTCTGTGAATATAAATTATAAAGGCAACCAGTGGTCTCCCAATCCGCCGGTGATCACAGTTAACAATACAGGTAATAGCAACTGGGTGAACCACAGCAGTTTCTTATCAGGAGGGTACAGGGATAATGATTGTAAGGCATGTCATGCCCTGAACGGCACCTATTCATCCACATCACTGAACTATTCCCACAGCCTTAATGAAGGGGTGGCTGGTGGGGCTAATTGTATCGCCTGCCACGATACAGGAGGAAGAGGGGCACCGGATAACAAAAGGATACTCGCATCTGTCGTAAAGCAGGGAGTACATGGGAACTTAAATGCCGATGCCACCAATTCCTCTGCCGTGGACATAGTAAGTAAAGCTTGCTGGGCATGTCACGGAGAAGGTACTGAACCTGACAGACATCCATCCCGATATAAGTCTCCGCGTAAATGCGGTAACAATGATTGTCACTCACTTTCTCAGTCTTTCAAAGCACCTATGGTCTATTCTCATTTCAAAGATGCCGGACTGAACAGCAATCCTGACAACGCCGTTAATTACAACATATCTACCCGGTACTCATGTGAATCATGCCACTCTAACAGCCTGCTTGAAAAAAGTGAAAATCTTAACGCTTCTGTCGCTCACTATGCCACCACCGAGAACCTGATAGATTCCATAAACTGCATGTATTGCCATCTGGATAGGGACAATGCGATAAAGTGGGGTAATGCCACTGAGATAAATAAAAACAGAACAGCTCTGATTGAAATGGACAGAGAACAGAATAAATTCACGGCTCATACAGGGGAGTTCGTAGAGCTTGGTCTGGGATATAGAATAAAGGTAAAAGATATCTCAAAACAGAGAGGCAGTGCAGCCATAGAACTATATCAGTCTGAAAATCTGATAGATAGCAGGCTGGTCAATGTCGGACAGTATATCTATGAAGAGAGACGCATAATAAACAACGCATCCCTTAAAATTCCGGTTATTGTTCTTAATATAACAGCCATGTTCATTTCCGGTAATGATAACTTTATGCAATTTGAGGGCTGGCGGATAAAAAGACTGCATGAAGAGAACAAAACAACATCCTGTTACCTCTGCCATTTCAACGGCATTATTGAAAAACGCAGATATACGGTAATAGACCGAATGGATGAGGATATATATTACACAGAGCTATTATTAAATTCCTCGGACAAAGAAGAATACGATCAGCAGCAAGCCCTGCAGATACTGGCTGTTAAAACCCCGAAAGATGCGTATACGGATATAGGAATATCAAGAAGAAAGACCTTAAAGGAAGGGCAGAGGTGGAATATAGGAGAACGTTATAGTCTTACTTTGAAAGATGTTGCCGCAAATAGCGGCTCAGCCGTGTTTTTGTTGGAAGTGGGCAATAAGACTTATTCAGATATTGTTGAAAAAGGGGAGATATTCAATTATGAATCGGGTATAAATTATCCTGGATATAAGTACAGCAACATTACAATATTCAGGGCAAAGGTATCTGAAATATCACAAGGAAAACCCAATATAGTTATCCTGGAAGATATTATGGCACTGTCACCGGAAATAAAGGCAATGAAAGATAATTCCACAATATATGGATATAATGCAAGCTGGCTATGGGAAAATTCCACTTTTCTGACTGGTAGAATCCCGGCCAATTTGCATTCACCGTTGCTGATTGACGGCAGGGACGGGGGTGCAAATTGCATATCATGCCATAATATCAGAGAACTGGGATTCCATAGTACCGTCAATCAAGGGGCATCAGCCGGTATTGTTCCTGCTGTCAATAAAGCCTGCTGGGCGTGCCATGGGACTGGAAAAGAACCGGAACGGCATCCTGCAAGTCATAAAAAACCCAGGCAGTGTAAATCATGCCATGTAGAGCGCAAAGTGCCGTTTTTTAATGCCACCTATATCGGAAATGAGAACCACAGTGCAACTGAGGAGTGCAGTCCATGCCATGTTGTGGATAAACACAGGATAATACGTTTCAAAGTGACCCCAAGTATAAAGATGCTGTCATTATCTAAAAAAGACGTTTATGCCGGGGAAGAAGTTATTATCAATGCTACTGCCGTTTCAGGATACAGAATGAGCATTCGACGCATTGAATATTATGCGGATTCTCCGTCTAATGCACTTCCCATGTCGGCACTGGATGGCTCTTTTGATGAGCGGGTCGAAGAAGCGACAGCCAGTATCGATACAACCGGGTTAAAGCCCGGGATACATTCAATTTATATCAGGGCGATGGAGCGTGATGAGACGTGGGGTCCGGAAAGTACGATATCTCTGGTTGTGAAAGAAGATGAACCGCATGTATCTGGTAAATCAGAGAGAGCACCATTCCCGCTTCTATGGTTTATAATATTTATAATAATTATATCGTTGCTGCTGATTATTTCCTTGGGAAAATCATAACGAACCATTCATAAGCAAGGATGACAAGAAATACGAGCGCCGTAAACTCTAATATGTCTGAAAGCTGATATACCCAACCTGTCTTTGCGATGTAGTTCAGCGATTGCAGAAGATCTATGAACTGGTGAGATGCTAAAAAAGCTCCTGAAAGGAAGGTGTGTATCCAGTTCTTTGTGATGAAATTTTTATTCAGAAACACCCGGGCTTTAAGAACATCTATATCGATATTATTCCATTTTAACCATATTCTTAACACGAAATAAAGTCCTATTAATGCAGCTATAACCGAACTGCTGCTACGTACGGTAAATAAATATATATTATCCATTTTTCTCCACCAGAGTTTTTCAAAACCAAAACCTGTTTACGGCTTAATCTTAGTTCTCATTACACCAATCATTTCACATTTTAATTATCGTTTGTGTGAAGAAAGTGTGATTAAAGAATAGCTGCTGTGTTGAATAAATCCTCGGATTCCCGGCATACCCGCTCTGACGCTCTTTAAATAACTCATCAATAGTGTCCTGAGACTGGTTGAATAACCCATAAAAATTTTCGTCAGATTATAGCATGGATTTTTTATAGATTAATTAATATATTCCCGGCTCATCATGTGAAAATATGCCAGGTTTCCCTCGTAACAGTTCCTAAAAGCCCGAAATAATTATTAACATGCGTTCATGCGTAAATGATACACAACCGCTATGTTATGATGTAGTAATCTGGGTTTTTGGGAAAATTTTAAATGATCATAATACAATACCCCCCCCGGCTTTAACTCATTAGCATTATTATCATGTATATGATAAAAAATAGATAAATTTATATAGTATGCTGTGATACATGTGTCTGACAAATGTCAGACAAATGGCATACTAAAGGCGTACAGGTGTATGTCTACTGCCGAGGGAGATACCAATAATGCAAAGAGTAACACTAAGGCTCCCGGAACAGCAACTAAAAATGATCGACATGTTAGTAGAGTATGGTGAATTTCCGTCCGCAAGCGAAGCAATCAGGACGGCTATAAGGGATTTAATCGATCAGAGAAGCGAAAAATTGGTCGGCAGGATCAAACTGTTCGAAAAAACGCAGGAGCAATCCAAGAATGCGGATAGTTATCTGCGTTTAAAAGACGAGCAATAAGACGAACAATAAATAATAATCAGGAGGGGATGAATAATGGAATCATTTGTGCAAGATGCACTTAAAATGGCGGAAAAGGAACAGCAGATAAAGAGAGCAGCTACAGGCGCGGCTGAAGACGTTGAGGATTTCGGCACGCCGAAAATCGTTGTGGTCGGATGCGGTGGCGGCGGCAACAACACAGTAAATCGTCTTTACAACATCGGAGTAGCAGGCGCGGATACGATCGCGATAAACACCGATAAGATCCATCTCGATATCACCCAGGCAGACAAGAAAATATTGATCGGCAAATCAATAACAAGAGGACTTGGCGCAGGCGGCTTCCCTGAGATAGGGAAAAGAGCGGCTGAACTTGCAAGGGGAACTCTTGAAGAGGTTCTCAAGAACGCGAACCTCGTATTCGTAACTGCCGGCATGGGCGGCGGAACAGGAACAGGCGTGGCTCCGGTCGTTGCGCAGATAGCCAAGGACCAGGGCGCAATCGTAATAGGGATGGTCACAAGCCCGTTCAGGGTCGAGAGAGCAAGAATGGTTAAAGCGGAAGAAGGCCTGGATGATCTGAGGAATTCGGCAGACACGGTTATTGTACTTGATAATAACCGACTCCTTGACTATGTGCCCAACCTCCCGATCGACCAGGCATTCTCTGTAATGGACCAGTTGATCTCAGAGACCGTAAAAGGCATTTCCGAGACCATAACCCAGCCCTCACTGATCAACCTTGACTACGCTGATGTCAGGGCTATAATGAAGGGCGGAGGACTTGCAGTAATGCTTGTCGGCGAAGCGAAGGGACAGGACAAGGCAAAGGAAGTCGTAAGAGCGGCATTGAACCATCCGTTGCTCGATGTGGATACCAACGGCGCAACAGGGTGCCTGTTGCACATCACAGGCGGGCCGGATATGTCCCTGCACGAGGCAGAACAGATAGCATCCTCGCTGACCTACGAGCTTGATTCCCATGCCAACGTGATATGGGGCGCAAGAGTAAGGAAGGATTACGAGAGCAAGGTGCGCTGTATGGCCATAATGACAGGCATCAAATCAGCCCAGATAATGGGCCCGAAAAGTCAAAGGGAAGCTTCAAGAGAAGCACGTGCCAGCCCGGCTCTTGCCGGGAAACCCCGAGTAGCGGCTGTCAGAGGGGTCACAGGCGGCTCAATAATCGACCAGATCCTGTAACTATACAAATCGTAAAGACTGACAGACTAAAGGCGCGGGTCCGGCAAGAGGGTATTGCCGGACTATTTTTTATCATCTTTGAGGCCTTGGTAAAAATAGGTTTAGAAAAAGCCCCTTTTAATAAACACATCTCTGATTTTTTCACTATCACTTCCTTTATAGAGGTTCTTATTAGCCATGATAATGGCCTCCGCGCCGTCAATGAAATTTGAGAGTGCAGTGAGAAAAAAGTGGCTTTCAAGTACGAGCCGTATTGAACGCTCTCTTGCTCTTGTCCTGTTATCTTTTTCCTTTGAGGACCCTCCTAAAGTAAGATACAAGTCCCATAAAGCTGCTGACCATATCTCTCCATCGGCATCGCATGTCATTACTCCCTGGAAATTCTCCGGGTAATATTTTTGGTTATCTACCCTGCGAATACACTGCAATACAGTGCCTATGCCGTTCCAGTCTCCCACAGCTTCACGGTTAAATCCATCATTTTCTTCTGAAAAATAACACGCAGCAAGGAAATCCCCGAAGCCCTGCTCTATGGCACAGCCTTCTTCTGTCAAGCCTAAAAAAGGAACCTGTTCGTCTATTATGGCATGGGCATACTCGTGAATAATGATATCAGCATCCTCTGCATCCGGTATTCCAATTGCACCGTACGTAATAGATTTGGCATCGGAATCAAAATAAGAACCAGTTCCTTCAGCGTAGGCATTCACTTTTATCTGTTTATTGCAAACGTTTTTAAACCCGAGCTCCTGGATAAATCTCTGGCACGAATCGATATGATAATAAACCATGACCTCACAGAACCTGCTATCTCCGCGTTTGTAATAAAATAAATGGGAAGGTTCGTATGTCCTATTCGGTGTATCACCTGTATCGACGTATTCTCCCCTTAAAAAACCTGAGCCGTCAAGACCTTTTAAAACCACTGTGGTGTAGGAATCTTCCGGAATGTCCGATTCAGGGGTAAGATTCTGGTCTCTAAGAGCCACTACAGGATTAGGAATAAAAACTCTGCCTTTTCCAGTTGTGTTTCTTCTAAAAACATCCATCCTCTTAATTATTTCCCCATGTCTAACATCAACATAAACATGATGGCTTTCTGGCGGATTTTTTAATGCAACACTTACTTCCAATGTTAGATAAAATTCATCATCTACTGGAAGAATTACAAGATTCACATTAGAATCTCGCATCAATCTTGTTTCAGCATTTATATCTAAATGTACGATTTCGATGGCTTTCTCTTTTGATATTCCTCCATTTAGAATGGCTTTTGTATCTAATTCAATAAAAGGATGATAATTGTTTTTAACCATAATGATTTTAAATTCTGAATTTAAGTGAATTGATGTAAAAGCGTATAGAACAGGAATCTCCTGGTAAAACTGTTGATAATTTATATGATATGTATCATGGCCATAAGACTTATTAATAAATTTCAAATCAGACAGATCTTTTTTAAACCCGAAGAGAGCGCTGTATTCCATCAAGAAATGACGGACTGACTCATCGATATCTTTTGTTATCGGAATTGTGATAAGCCCATCTACCAGAGATACAACTCCTGTTCCCTTCCACAGTATTTTAATATCTTTATCCAGAATTTTTAATTTTTCCGCGAGCTCATTTTGTTCTTCAGTAGGTTCAACCATGACCAACACCAACCAAACCAAATATTTATTTACTTTCTATGCATTTTTAACAGTCTGGTGAAAGGATTTCATAGATTCATCATCTATTAATCTTAAGTTCTTGGTTTTTAGAAATTCTCTTGCCTCTCTCATTTTTTTAGCATATATGTACAACCACCCTTCATTAAGAAGAATAGCCGCATCTCTTATTGTCTCTTTATTCAATGTTCCTACTCCAAATTCCTTGAGTAATTGTATTACTGCTATTAGAGCAGCAACATGTTCGTCCATGTCTTTATTCTCAGTAGCAATATCATGAAGCAACATTTTAAAAAGATCTCTAAATTTAGCGGGTACTATACGAACTCCTTCGGTTGTTTCAAGAACATGGATTTCAGTAAGTTCATCGATCAGTTTGTCGATTTTATCATTTTCCCATGCATCAACAGGATATTCAGTTTTTTTATAAATCTCAAATATACTTTTCAGAATTCCGTCTATTTCATCTTTGTCTTCAAACCTTTTTAACTCATAATCCTTTGACTTTAATTCGGGTATGGAAGATAAATAATACCTGTAAAGACTTCTTAATTTTTCTCCATCTTTCCCTTCTACCTTTTCCAGAGATATAAGAATCTCAAATTCTTTATCTGTCAGGTTCACCTCAACTTTTGGCATTTATATCACTCCCCGATTTACTCTGATCTTTTAACTCAAGATATAAGTATTTGAATACAGTTACTTAACACTTACCAAGCATGTCAAACTATTATTAACTGTTCCAGGCGACCGAAAGGTTTAATAGCTAAAAACTTCCCGTATAATCTATGATAATTGAGCTGACATTATTATTTCTTTTAATAGTAGCCATAATTGCCGGATACTTTATCCTGAGAACTGCGGGGCGTTTGATCATAAATACTATACTGGGTCTTATCCTGCTTGTTGTCAGCAACTTCGTTTTTAATTTAGGTATTGCCTATTCGATCCCCGTGATATTGATCTGCGCGCTTGGAGGTATACCGGGTGCGATCCTTGTAATATTACTTCATGTACTGGGCATAGCCTTCTAATGGTTGAAATATGACGGAATGGGACGTATCAGAATGGGAGAAGCCATATATAGACAAATATAAAATATTTGTGATAGACCCTGGCAGGGTAGTAGCAATAATGCCATGGAGAACGGATGAAAACACATGCTGGGCAATCAATGCCGGCATAAAAGAAGTTGCAAAGGAGCATATTATCAGGAGCATAACCAGTGTCCAGGAAAAGACATTTGAAGGCATTTCCCACACCACTGAAGTGATCCTTATCGTGGAACCAAAGGTAATGGGTCAGTAATTGAAAGTTCTTTCAGGATTCTTGAAAATTAATATTGTGCCGGCGTACTACTATAGCGCCGTATAAAACGGGAACAGGTTGGTTCGCTTATAGGGGTATGATAACATGCGCATCGGAATTAATGAAGTTCATGATAACTAAGAACCCGGCTATAATTATCTTGCCCTTCCGTTCTTGCAGAAGTATCCCGCCGGGTTCCTGCTTGCCAACCCGTATTCCTGCCAGACTGCGCAACTATCGCAAATACAGGGCTGCAAAGTGTCAAGGTCCCTGCATGTAGTATTGCCGTTAGCACAGTGTACCCTCCTGACGTTTTCATGTCCCTGTACATCACCTTTTCCCAGATGGCTCATTTCGTCTCTGGAGCTTTTTAATTTCGTACCCACACACCCGCTGCCAGCACCGGACATTCAGGACACATACATCTTCCGATATTTTCCTCTGTATACGGGATTTTTAAACCGTTACTCATTTTTAGCCACCCTGTTTCCCATTTATAATCATAACTGCGAGGATTAAAAGCTTCCTGTTGATAGTCATTTACAGATATCAGACACCCAATAATGCCAATCGACCTACATGCATATATACAATAAAAACATAATAAATATGGGAACTGGAGGTATAAGTATGGCAAGATTTATTATGATATCTACACTGACAGATGAGGGTGCCAGAACCCTCAAGAAGAACCCTGAAAGAATAAGGGAAGTTAACTCGGAGCTTAAAGAGATGGGTATAAACGTGCTTGAACAGTTTGTCGTCCTTGGAAACTTTGATTTCTTGAATATCATTGAAGCAGATGATAACACCGCAATCACAAAAGGGGTTGTTGAACTATTATCCCGGGGCAGCATCAGGACAGCGACATACAGGGTAATACCTGTGAATGATTTTATAGAGTCACTTAAATGAACGCAGCACAGGAATTGAAAAAATTCAGTAAGGAGGAGCTTGCCAGAAACATTGGCAAAAATGGGGCGCCGGCGTTCTTCGCTGTGAACGGGAAGGTTTACGATGTAACAGATAGTCCCCTGGGAAGACGGGGAGCATGAATCCCTTCATGAGGCTGGCAGAGACCTGACACAGGAGCTTGAGTTAGCTCCGCACGGGGCGGACGTGATCGAGAGATATCACGTAGTTGGAACGCTAAGCGAAGGCTGACGCCTTCAAAAACATTTTCAGCATAACTGCGCCATTATATCGCTGATATACGTTTACGAGCTTCCGGTGTTATTAAAGCACTCCTCTGAAATAATGACCTTTTGTGTACCCGCCGGAATCATTGCATTCCTCATCAAACCTCTTTCCGCTAATACTGCTATCTATAGCCTTCCTGTACGCCTCTGTTATTTTCCCCGTCTTTCCCTTATTATACGTTCTGGCTTCTATCCGCAGGCAATCAACACCCGTTTTGATTAGGTCGGGCACGTATTCAAGCATGCATAGCTCACGTGAATTCATGATGTATGTCCGCCCCTGCGAATCGGTCTTGACCGGAAAAACAAAGCCTTTTTCATCCTTCAGGCAGATATCGTGCGCCCTGTGCCCGGGGAATAGACCGCTAACAAGACCATGCTCGGAAACCATCAGAGGGAAAAGACCGTGCACGATGCACTCAGTTGAACCGAACGGGGTCAGTTTTTCTATTTCTTTCAGCGTGAGTTCAGGAGACAGTGTTATTCTCTGACCGTAGTTTAAAAGAAATTCCATTGTGATCCTGTTGAAAACATTGAATGGATAATCAATTATTACCGTTGCACCAGACCTGTGAAGGGAATACAGAACTCCGATATTTGCAACGAGAAAACCATCTGGAGCCAGATCAGTTTTCAGGTTTTTGACACCTTTAACATCTTTGATGATTCGTGCCGTGCTGATGAACACACTTACGTCCTTTTCCTTACCATATTCAATAGCGTACCTCAAATCATCCGTATTTAGCTCACCTCCGAAGCTTTCTCCTCCGATATATACGGCATCAGCGCCGCTATCAACAGCAGCCTCCAGGCATTCGATAGAACCTGCATTTACAGATAAGGCCGGTTTGATATCCGGCTTTCTTTCTTCGGGGTTTATTCCGGGAATGTTTAGATTGCTGCACTGGCGTTTCCATTTCTGCGCGCGCAGTTCCTCAAGCCTGCTGACAGCTTCCCTGCGCAGGGAATTAAGCCCTGATACCGGAATAAAAATGTTATCATCGCCTTCAAATTTGATTTCCTGCGCTTCAAAAACAGTATTCCCGAGCTTTTTTAACTGTTCTGTTATCGAGTTTCTGGATATCGGCTTAGCTTCTGCCTTACTTACTTTCGCTCCCCGGACTGTGATATCGTTTTCTCCATCGGTAATGTAAAGCTCAACGTGCTCATTTATGCAGGCTTTGATCAACATCCTGACAGGGATTTTTCTATCATTCCCGGCTTCCAGTGATGCCATAAGCCCGGCATCATAGGTTTTGAAAACCGCATCGCCCGTTGCGACACCGGTATCAAGATGTATCCTGACCGCGGAACCGGGACTTGCTGCCGCCGCCCTTTGATTGTTGACATACATGCTCCTGACGATAACTCCCGTGTCCTGTTCCCCTATGCCGATGCCGTCCCCTGTTCTCAACGGAGCTTTCAGGGATATCGATACAAGTTTCTTTCGCGGCTCATAATCAAGAACCCTGCCAAGCTCTGTACCGATATTATGGGGGCACTTGCGGCTCATCAGTTCGCAGCCCGGGTTCCCGAAAAAATATCCTGTTGTGAATTCCCGATTAAAAAGCTGGCGCAGCGTATGCTTTTCGCCTTCAGTTACCCGGAATCTTCCTGGCGCTTCAAAAAACCTGTCAATGAGCTTCCGGTAAACTCTCACGACACCTGCCACATATTCAGGACGCTTCATGCGCCCTTCTATCTTGAAAGAATCTATTCCTGCCTTTACAAGAGCGCCGATATGCTCGCTCATATTCATGTCCTTCGGGCTGAGAAGGTAGCCTTCTACTTCGTTTACCCGGTATTTCTTCCTGCACGGCTGGGCACAGTATCCGCGGTTGCCGCTCCTGCCGCCTATCATGCTGCTTAAAAGACACTGCCCTGAGTAGGAAAAGCATAAAGCCCCGTGGATAAAAGTTTCAATCTCCATATTAGTTTCAGATTTTATCCTTCGTATTTCCTCAAGCGAGAGTTCGCGGGCAAGTACTAAGCGCTTCACGCCCATATCTTTCAGGAATTTCACACCTTCTGTGTTGTGGATGGTCATCTGGGTGCTGGCATGGATCGGAAGCCCGGGAAGCTGCTCCCGCAGCAGCCGCAGGATGCCGAGATCCTGCACGATGACCGCATCCGCGCCTGCATTGCAGAGGAACCTGAGATAATCGGCGGCTTCTTCAAGCTCGGAATCCTTGATAAGGGTATTTACGGTTACGTATGCCTTAACCCCCATTTTATGTGTATAATCGATCGCCCACTCAAGCTCTTCGCGGTTGAAGTTTGAGGCATACTGTCGGGCGCTGAAAGCTCTTCCGCCGAAATATACGGCGCCGGCTCCGTTCTTTACTGCTGCGATGAGGGATTCTTTGTTGCCAACAGGAGCGAGTAGTTCGGGTTTGTGCATGTGGTTCTGTCAAGTCTTCGGTTGCTAAATAAATTTCCATTTATCTGTAGTTTTCAGAAAGGCGATTGATAGCGATTAACTTTGTAAAAACCAGCGTTCATCTGCGAACAACCGATAACTTGACAGTACCTAAAAAGATACATGCGACTATGCATGCTGGGGAAAATTATAAATTGATTAGGTTTCAACTGTTAAAGGATTAAGGAGGATAATACATGGGAAACGCTCTGCAATATGTCCAGAATGAGTATTTACACAATACAAAGGGATGGTTAAAATGGCTTTAAGTTTAGAGGGCAAAGTTGCTCTTGTAACAGGCGGCAGTTCCGGAATCGGAAGAGCCACAGCCTGGTATTTGCCAGGGAAGGGGCAAAAGTTGTGGTGGCTGATGTCCAGACCGATGGTGGGAAGGAAACAGTTCAGATGATAATCGATACAGGGGGCGAAGCTATCTTCGTTAAAACCGACGTATCAAAAGCTGCAGAGGTTATGGCACTGGTTGACAGTGCGGTCAGTACCTACGGGAGGCTTGATTGCGCCTTCAACAATGCAGGCATTGAGGGAACCATGGCTCCGACCGCTGACTGTACAGAGGAGAACTGGGACCGTGTTATCGCCGTCAACCTCAAAGGCGTGTGGCTGTGCATGAAGTATGAGATCCCTGAAATGCTCAAGCGGGGTAATGGAGCCATAGTCAACACAGCCTCATTTTTAGGACTTGTCGGTCTCCAGGGTGCGCCAGCCTATTGTACATCCAAGGGCGGCGTTATACAGCTTACACGTACGGCTGCACTGGAATACGCTACTAAAGGGATACGTATTAATGCCGTATGCCCTGGTGTTATCCGCACGCCGATGTTAGAACGGGTAACAGGCGGCAAACCTGAGCTTGAGGCGCTGTTCACGGCACGTGAGCCAGTGGGACGTATGGGTGCACCGGGAGAAGTAGCTGAGGCTGTTGTATGGTTATGCTCTGATGCAGCTTCTTTTGTCACAGGTCACCCGCTGGTCGTTGACGGCGGTTTTGTCGCACAGTAGCGGCGCCGGGTGAAAGCTTATTCATTTTTTATTCCCTTCCAATTTTTTCCTCATCACTTCTTTCAACCTCCCCACATCCCCCTTTTTCGCGCTCACGGGCACTATCGAATCAAGCCACTGCCTCCACGGCGGCATCATGCCCAGGCGCTCCGCAATGCCATTAAGCGTCCTGTCCATATCATCGACCTTATCCATCTTATTCGCAGCCACGACCACATCGATATCCAGCTCATGCAGGAACTCGAAAAGCTCGACCTCCACAGGCGTTTCATCCCTTCCGGCCCACCTGTCCACGATATCGGCAAATGAGGATGCGTTCACGACCATCACGGCAAGCACGATATTCCCGGCATTGTCCTCGATGTAATGAACGATATTATCCTTGATAGCCTCTATACTTTCTTCGCTTATCCCGCTCATGAAACCGAACCCCGGCATATCCGTTATCTGGATATCCTGGTAAGCAACATGCCGCGGCTTTCTCGTCACGCCGGGACGCTTGCCCGCAGGGAGCTTTTTCCCGGTGAGCGCGGTGATCAGGGTGGACTTGCCCACATTTGAGCGCCCCACGAATATTATCTCTTTCATAATTCATCTGCCTAATGCATCATCGAAGTCGTATAAAAATGCTTCCAGTTGCTTTCCCGGGATGCGCGCGCCCCCTGCAAAGTGGTGTCCTCCTCCGGTCCCACCGTGCGATACCGCCACGGTGCGCAGTATAGTATTCAGATCCACATCGCAGCCTCTCGAACGGATGCTCATATCGTAAACGTGCTTATGCTGCCTGTACTCACAGGATACCCCCACACAGCAGTTCCCGTATGATGCAGCATATATGGCGGCTTTTGACATGTAGCCGTTAATATCGACAACATAAGCAAGGTTCCTTAATCTCACCACCTTTTCCCGGACAAGCCCCATTATGTGCTCTTCCTTTTTCGATGCAACAATTGCCGAATCAAGAAGCCCTTCTATCTCAGGTGGCGGTGTATCCAGGGAGAGCGCGTTTAATATCTGTCTTTTATAATCGTAATTCCTTCCTGCCTCGATTATCCCCTGGATAAGTGTGCCTGCAAAAAAATAGAGCGTCCTCTTATCCCAGTCGCGCTCCCATTTCTGTATCACGGGGGTTTCTGCGAACTCCCCGATTGCACCGTATATAGCCACGCGCCTCATATCACGGTTCATTTTTCTTGAAAAAAGGGTGTATGCCATCTCTGCAGTTGAACATTCATCGTGGTAGAACCAGTCTGCCGAAAATTTCTTCACAGGCAGCGGATGATGGTCTATATAGAAAATATCTGATACCTCTGCAAGCTCATTTAACTTTTCTTCAAGCTCAGGATAAGTCCTTTCATCTATAGCGATATCGCATATAACAATGTTATCATATGTTCCGGTAAGGTTGTTCAAGTCCCCCAGCAGGCTGACAGGACTTGTAAAAAAGACATCCGGCCGGTCAAGAGCTCTTTTAACGATTGCTCCTGAGCATACTCCATCGCAATCCCCGTGGGTCAGGACGATGGAACTCATCTTCGCCTGTGGTGAACAGCCGCGATGATCAATATCGGGATTGCTATCATAACGTCAAAACCCGGCGTTATCGGGGTAGGCGTGGGTTCAGGCGTATTTTCAGTTTGTGGAGCCTGGGTTGTTTGCTTCACAGCAGTCCCTGCAGGAATTGCAACAGTAGGAAGCGGAGGAGGGACTTTGCTCGGGTCGATAACTGTTATAACAGGTGTTTCTGAGCTTTTTACCGCCCGCCCGGCGCCTCTCCATTCGACATCCGTATAAGTGGCAGTAGCAGCAGGCAATGAGATGTTCCCATCCGTATCCATCCTGATAATATAGCTGAATCCCAGAGGCTTGTTATATTCTAAATACGTGGAAGCAAGGGATATCGGGCCGCTTACAAGGCTTGCCCCGGCTGGCAACGTATCCTTTACTTCAGCACTTGTGCCTATATTCCCTGAGTTACTGATGCTCACAGTGACAGTTACATCTTCTGTTATGTTCACTTTAGCTTTATTTACCGTTTTATTCAGGACGATCTGCGGTCCATTAACAATGACATTTGTAGTCTGGGAGGAGATACTGGATGTTATATTGGTATACGTGAATTGAGCTGCAGCTGCCGGGATGATAAAACCGGTCGGGCTTGCCGAAAGAGGTTTAATGGGATAGCTTGTGCTCCATTCCTGCCCCGGCTTGAGCATAGGGGGGTCCCATTGCAGGGATTCGTTTGTTTTTAACTCAAAATTTCCATTCATACTATCATTGACATGGATATTGTACACGTCGTATGTCCCGCCGTTACCCACCGTGATCTTCACATACACCGTGTCCTTTAGATAAATATTATTTTTTATAGACTTGCTTATAGTAACTCTCGGCGGGTCCATTGGCTTTGGCGAAACCGCCAAAGATAAGTTGCCAGATGACTTATATTCGATATCTTTGACATCATACCCTTTTGCTACCGCGTTCAGGGTGTACGATTTCTGGCTAACCAGCTTTGGTACGGAGATTACGACGCTGTAGGTCTGGCTATCACCTTTTGCCATACTCAGATAATTATTATGAAGCAGCTCCGTCCTGCCGTCTTCAAGCTTCAATTCACCGATATTAAGGTTGACATCAACATTTTTTATAACTGCCGTACCTGTGTTCTTTATAGTGACCTTTGCAATTATAACCCTGTCGTTGGATGAAGTATATGCCGTCTTATCGGCGGTGACTGTAACTGTAAGTGCGGGTTTTGCCCTGAGCTCGATTGCTACCTTCGCCCAGGGGTTATAGAACTGGTAAATCCATTCTTTGGCATTCCCTGCCATAAAACCGGTAGCGTATATCTTTGCTTCATAATCAGGATCAATATAAGGATCGCTTCCCGGGGCCATTATGATCTCTTTGATAAGAACGTCCTTTTTATAAACCTCAAGATAAACCATCGGATCAACATCGTCCTCGGGCAACCATTTCCCATAAACATCCTGCCTCCCCAGCACGGGGCCGGGGAATTGTACCGCTTTGACCTTATAATCTCCATTGCTCAGGGTGCCGTCTTTATTAAGGGTGCCTATCACAGCAGGCGACCATTCGATATCGCCTGGGACAAAAGCCGCTGCTAGCGGAATGCTCGTCAGCCATAGGGCTATGACTAAAGCGCCTAAGTACAGTCTCATCTCAGAATAGATAATAACGTCTTAACTAATATATTTTTCCTAGGTTTTATCCATGCTGTAATAATACTCCCCTTCGGCCTTCTGGGTGCGGTCAAGGCGCGAATCCAGCTTGTTGACCCTCGGCCTTTTAGTCTCTTCATCCCGCCTGAACGTGATTCCTATGTTCTTAAGGAACCTGTTCATGCCTTCCCGCATGTTGAAAGGACCGTGGACCTCGCCCCTCACCATAGGCTGCCCCTCAAAGACGAGGAGCCTGTCGCTCAGCATATCTATCATGTATATGTCGTGATCTACGACCATTGCAGTTACCTTGTTGTTCTCGGCAAACCGCCGGATGACTTTTGTAGCCAATACCCTTTGCTCCACATCAAGATGTGCAGACGGCTCATCAAGAAGATACAGGTCAGCAGCACGGGACAGGCACGCCGCTATCGCCACCCTCTGCAGCTCTCCGCCGCTCAGATCGCTCACAGGCTGGTTAAGGAGCCTCTCTAATTGAAGCGGTCTCAGGATTTCGGTCTGGTAATAGCTTGTATCCAGCTGTTTGTTTATGGAACGCAGGAAATCGCCGGTGGCAACAGGCTCTTCTGCTTTGATGTACTGGGGTTTGTATGAGACCTTGATATTCATTTCGAGCTTTCCCTCTGTGGGTTGTATTTCTCCGGCCAGTATCTTGACAAATGTGGATTTGCCTATGCCGTTCGGGCCTACAATCCCTGTTACCTCACCTTTCCTTATTTCTCCGCCCAGTGCCACAAGTTCAAATCCTTCCTCGTATTTTTTCGTGAAGCGCCCGAATTTTAAAAGGGAGGATATTTCCTTTGTGACCTGGGGCGCATGCACTTCAAACTCTATGGCTTCTGTTCGTATCCTTACGTTCTCTTCCCTCAGGTAACCTTTGAGGTATTCATTTATCCCCACCCTGACCCCTTTGGGATGGGTTATGACGCCGAAGCCTCCAGGCGTACCGTAGGCTATGTGAACAATATCTGCGAGCAAGTCCAGTATCGCAAGGTCATGTTCCACTACCATCACGGCTTTTTTCTCGGCAAGTTCCCGTATAAGCTGCGCGGCTTTGATCCTCTGGTAAATATCAAGATAAGGGCTTATCTCATCAATGAAGTAAAAATCCGCATCCTTTGCGATGCAGGCTGCAAGGGCCACCCTCTGGAGTTCGCCGCCGCTCAGTTCTTCTATCCTGCGGTCTATGATATTGGCGATATCGAGTTTGGACAAAAGTTCTTTGAGAATACCCCGCTCGTCCGTTTTCGATAAAAGGTCCCAGGCTTTCCCTTTGAACTTCCTGGGGATCATATCCACATACTGCGGCTTCTGAGATGTCTTTATTTTTCCTTTTGATACCCCTTCAAGGTAATCGTGGAGAGCCGTGCCTGCATAGTGTTTGAGGATCTCCTCCCAGCTGATTTTTCCTTTTCCGAGGTTGGGTTTGAGTGTTCCTGAAAGTATGTTTATTGCTGTACTTTTCCCTATGCCGTTCGGTCCCAGGATGCCTGTTACTTTCCCCACCGTGGGAACCGGGAGACCGTACAGGGCGAATCCATTCTTGCCATAACGGTGCGTGGGCTCTTCTAGCTTTTCAGGAAGCCCGATAATCATTATGGACCCAAAAGGGCAGCGCTTGACGCAGATGCCGCATCCGACGCACAGCTCTTCTGAGATGACGGGCTTTCCGTCCTCACCCTCAACAATGGTCTCGTCCCCGGTGCGTACACGGGGACAGAATTTGATGCACTGGAAGCCGCACATTTTGGGCTGGCACCTGTCACGGTCTAATACTGCAAGTCTCATAAGTCACCCCGCATCCTTAATTCAATAAAAGTGTCCAGAAGACAAGCAGATAGATGATGGTCAAAAATTCAACATACAGCCAGTCCTTTACTTCAAATTCCTTCACCCTGATGTCAATCAAAGGATATAAAAACCGCTGGATATAATATGAAACAAGGACGACCAGCAAGAGAACCAGATACCATGGCTTCCCTGCGATCTTATCCGCTGTCAGGACGAACAACAACGCCAGGGCTGCACCAATGAACGCTGGCACTGCGGTCTTTTTAATACCCTCTATCAGCAATTTTTTCCGCTCATCAGGCGTCAATATTTTAGCGACTGGTTGTGCTTCTTTCTTCTCTTCCTTTTTATCTTTCACAGTAACACTCACTCTTTCCTGTATATCATCGTTCCGATACCTTCATCCGTGAAAAGCTCAAGCAGCAGCGAGTGGGGAGTGCTCCCGTCGATGATGTGGACCTGCCCGACCCCGCCTTTAACAGCGGCTGCGCTTGAGGTCACTTTGGGTATCATGCCGCCGTTTATGGTTTTATTCTGTATGAGCATCTCAATATCATCAAGCGCGATCCTGGAAATCCGTGATTCGTGGTCTTCAGGGTCTCTCAGGACGCCGGGCACATCTGTTAGCGAAATCAATTTCTTGGCTTTCAGAGCAGCAGCTATATCTCCTGCTACGGTGTCAGCATTCACATTCAAATCGTTGCCCTTATCATCTGTTGCGATTGGCGATATGACCGGGATGTATCCTTTGTCAGTAAGGATTTGCAATAATTCCGGGTTTATTACCTCGGTCTCACCGACCCAGCCAAGATCGACCTCTTTCTCGATACCGCCTACTGTTACGCGCTGAGGAGCGAGCTTTCTTGCCACGATGAGCCTGCTGTCGCTGCCCGATAACCCGATACCTTTCCCCCCATGCTTGCTTATCAATGAGACTATCTTGCTGTTGACGTTACCAACGAGCACCATGCGGGCTATCTCAAGTGTTTCGTCATCTGTAACGCGAAGTCCCGCAACGAACTCAGGCTTTTTTCCCATGCGTTCCATCTTTTCCGTGATCTCAGGACCGCCGCCGTGCACTATCACAGGCCGGATGCCCACGAACTTGAGCAGTACGATATCCTGCACTATCCCGTCCATTATAACAGGGTCTACGATTGCATGACCTCCCATTTTGACTACCATTATGGAGTCGTAGAATTCGCGGATGTACGGGAGGGCTTCGATAAGGATATTTTCACGCTTGAGCATTCGGGGGCTAAAATGGTGGTGGCGGGTATTAAAACTTATTCTTAATTATTCTACTGGATATCATCAAGGGCTTCAACTCAAGCCAGCATGATAGCATACCCGGGGCTCCCCTGAAACATTCCAGTTAGATTTAAATACAATGCGAATGTTCTGAGGATTGATGGGCAGGAAAAACTTTTTTAATACACTAACCCCCACTCCCCAACCTGCTCATCGAAACTTATTTAACCAAAACTCTTTTATAGCATTAAGTATAAAATGTTCATCGGGGGCTAACGTAACTATCTGTTGATATCATTGAGTTCGTAACTTTAAGTGACTTTAAATTTCAATGGTATCGAAGTTATGATTGCTCAAATAAATTTAATATAAGGAGGAGTGGTGAAAATTCCAGGAGTGGACGAAAGACAAAAAGAAGACCCCGGTAAAATGACCGTAGAGGAAGCGGGGCGTAAAGGTGGAGTGACAACAAGGAAAACCCATGGCCGCGAGTTCTACCAGGAAATAGGAAGAAAAGGCGGAGAAGAGCGTGCCCGGGAAATCCGCGAAGAAGGTATCTCACCGGAAACACGTGAGAAGCTTTCTGAAGCCGGGCGCAAAGGAGGGGAAGCAACGAGAGAGACCCGTGGTCGTGAATTCTACCAGGAGATAGGAAGAAAAGGCGGAACTGCACCAAGAGGAGCTGCAGCAAGAGGCGAAATCCCGAAAAAGGGGAAGTTATCGTAAGACGCAGCGGAAAAGACCTGGATATTACGTTCTCAAGCCAGGAAGAGGCTGAAGAGTGGAGAAACCGCTTTGCGCCAATGCTGGAACAGGAAGGATATCATTTCACAAGGGAAAAGCCGATGGCTGTACAGGCGCAGGCGGAGGCTGCGGCAGGGTGAATGAACTCAGGATGATCGGTTCGGGCTGGGCGTTCCTGTCTCCTTATTTTTTATCACCAGCATTTCATTTCCATTTTTCATGAATTCATAACCCACATTCCTTATAGACATCGTGGATTGTTCAAAGTCCTCATCGCACATAAGGGACTCAACTAACGACGACCTTTTCCCTTTTAAATTTACGATCGGGAATATGCGGATTTCTTTTGATGTAATTCTGAGGAGCTCAAGAATTGTCCTTTTGTGGAACTCGTAATCAAGGCGGTCTTCATATAAGAACAAAAAATGCGACACAAGCGAGATAGTGAATTGATCTTCCCCAAAATCCGTGACCGGATACTCTACGGGTACGTATCTTTCCTGCCCGTATTTCTTAAAATCCCGGACGAATAATTTATATGCCATTTCCCGCTGTGCTTTTAGCGATGGTATGTCTTTAAAATAATCCCAGACGTACAAATCAGCAATATCCGGCAGCTGTTTTATTACTGTATCAAGGTCGCGTGCGCATTTCTGCCCGATATCGGAGGCGCTGGACTTATATATCCTATCCGAAGCAGTTACATCGTACCCTTTTGCGTTCGCTTCGGCGCAAAAAGAACTCACGCCTGAGGCAACATCGAGGACGGTTTCGTTTTTAAGCGAAATATTACCGAGATCGAACATCCTGTAGTATTCGTCGAATGTTCGGCCTATCAATACAACGTCTTTTAGGTTCAGTTGTTTAGCCATATGTTACTAAAAATCATTCGCATTGCTTAAACTCTATATTTCCACTCGGTCGGATTTATCGCGATTGCAGTCGAAGCACGTCAGACGAATATTATGCTCTTCTGAGCTTCCACCTTTTGAAAGGGGGATAATGTGGTCGAATTCTACCTCGTTATCGAGAAGATGCTTGCCACAGACTTGGCATGTATAATTATCGCGCCGAACTACTCGCATTTTAACTTTGAATGATATGTACCTTCGACGTCGGCGAACTTCATTGGTTTCTGTAAAATCTTCTGCTATGAAAACGACTGGACAAATATGACCAAAAACGGTACATGCCATCTCAGCAATTTTTTCAGGGATTTCTTCAGGATAGTCCTCAGGGTTGAATTCATCAGTCCATTCTTTAAACAGCCGTCGGCGTTCATCATCTAACGGCTCTCCGCCTTCCAAAATTCCTGTTTTCAGGCAGTTCTTTAGATATTCTTGATATTTTTCTGCCTCTTTTCGTGTTGATGGTAAAAGTGGCGAGTCTTCAACCCAGGGTCCATATGGACAGTATTTTAGCTCCCAACAAGGTTTACAAACACGAGTAGCTGCTACTTTCCACTCTGCAAGAGCCTCGTCATCAGGTTTATCAGATTCGAATCCGAGCAGAGATTTGATTTTCGGGTCAATCATCAATCTTATCTTATTTTATGTAATTTATAATAGTTTTTAGCTCTACAATTCATCCAGAGTGAGAATGTTTACGAGAAAATCGCGCCCTTATCCGCCGAGCCGACCTGCTTCTGGTACCGCGCGAGGTAACCCTTCGTGACACGGGGCGCCGGCGGTTTCCACGCCTTTTTCCTCCTGTCCAGCTCTTCTTTTGAGACCTTGATGTCCAGTATTCTTCCGGGAATGTCTATCTCCACAATATCGCCCTCCCGCACAAGTGCTATCGGTCCGCCTTCCGCAGCTTCAGGCGATACATGGCCTATGCATGGCCCCCTTGTTCCTCCTGAGAACCTGCCATCAGTGATTAACGCCACCGAATCTATCAATCCCATCCCTGCTATTGCGGCTGTCGGGGAGAGCATCTCGCGCATCCCGGGTCCGCCTTTCGGGCCTTCGTAACGTATGATTATACAGTCGCCGGATTTGATATTATTTCCCATTATAGCCTTCATCGCAAGCTCCTCGCTGTCAAAAACACGCGCGGCTCCCGAAAACTTTATCATCTTCCGGCTCACGGCGGTCTGCTTTATCACAGAGCCGCCGGGCGCCAGGCTTCCGTGCAGCACAGCGATGCCGCCTTCTGCGTGTACGGGCGACTCAAGCGTGGCTATGATCTCTTTGTTGGCGCGCGGATTGATGATGATATACTCATCGAGGTTCTCTTTCAGGCTTTTTCCCGTGACGGTCAAAACATCAAGGTTAAGCTTCTCGCTGAGTCGCTGTATTATGGCAGGAACGCCGCCTGCGCGCTCAAAATCGATAAGGTACCTGTCCCCTCCGGGTCGCAGGTTTATAAGATGCGGAGTCTCTTTGCTTATATCATCGAACCTTGAGAGCGGAAGCTCAATCCCGGACTCAGCCGCTATCGCGGGCAAATGGAGCGCAGTATTTGTGCTTCCCCCGATCGCCATGTCCACCCGGATGGCGTTATCAAGCGAATCCCCGGTAACTATCCGATGCGGGGTTATCCCGTTTTTCATAAGTTCGATTACCTTCATTCCGGACTGCTTTGCTATCCTTATCTTCTTTGCATCAACAGCATGGGCTGTGCCGCATCCGGGCAGGCTGAGTCCCAGAGCCTCGGTCACGCATCCCATTGTATTGGCTGTGAACAGACCCGCGCACGAACCCGCGCCGCAGCAGGAGCAATCCTCAAGGTTCTTCAAATCCTGGTCATTGATCTTATTGCTTCTTCGCGCTCCCACAGCCTCAAACAGGGATATTACATCACGCGGCTCGTCTCCTACAATGCCCGGCATCATAGGTCCTCCTGTTACCACAACTGTGGGGATATCGAGCCTTCCCGCAGCCATCAGGTGTCCGGGCACGATCTTGTCACATGTGGGTATCATGACCATCCCGTCGAACTGGTGCGCCTCGACCATGAGTTCAATGCTATCCGCTATCAATTCCCTGCTTGGGAGTGAGTTCTTCATGCCCGTATGCCCCATCGCTATGCCGTCGCATATCCCGATGGTATTGAATTCGAACGGGACCCCGCCAGCCATCCTTATCCCGGCTTTTACTGCTTCCGCAAGCTTATCAAGATGGATATGACCCGGTACGACCTCATTCCATGAATTTACAACCCCGATGAACGGCAGATCCATTTCTTCATCCGTCAGCCCGACTGCTTTTAGTAAAGACCTGTGTGGGGCGCGCTCAAGTCCTTTCTTGATGTTATCGCTTCTCATGATGATCCTGTTCAGATTATGCTGAATATACGCTCTGACTTAAATTTGTTTTTGTTCAAGTTGATTCTAATCATGACTTTTGGTTGCTAACATTGGTAGCACTCTTTAATATCCTGTTGTGTGGCCGATTATCGTTGTTAAATTATTCAGAGGATTTGTATGAACGGGAACATCCAGAATGGAAGAATGACTAAAGACCACAAAGTACGGACCGTGTGCGCCATAAATGCTTCTATTGGCATAACCTTTGCAACTACGGTAGCAGTATCTCTTATCCCGATATGGAACTCCATGGCTTTACTAATGGCTTTGCTGTTCTTTGCTCCGATTGCTGTCGTTTTGTATATATTCAGATAATGTTTAACCACATACTTCCGAAACCGATGTAAGTAGCTCCGTTTTTACATGTTGTCCCTGCCTGAGGTTGAGTAGAGCGTTATGATAAGAGGACGACTCCGTTACTTCTATTAATAAGATATTTCCAAACCAGTATATGGTTAGTGTATGCAGGATAATATCAACGAAACAAAATCCGGGATTGAACGCTTCTGGGAGTTCATTCAATTCGGTCTTGTCAGGATTCTTGTTGCAATGGGCACAGGTTTCATTATCGCATCCATACTGAATCCCGCAGGAACAAGCCGCGTGATAGGGATGATCCTTTAGGATCCCGATTTTTTATCTAACCAGTTCAAACTCGGAGAAACATGGATACTGCTCGGCTTCGGGTTGAGATTGATAACATTCGGAATACTGTTGTACACTTTTATGTATCTTACAGAGTACTGTTTCAGGCTTCTTTTACAGAAACTGAGAAAAAACCAGATTAAAGAGATATATAGAAGAGGGCACAGCCAGCTTCTGGAACTTCAGTTCATAATTCAATACCTTCGCCACATCACTATATCTATAAGATAAGATGAATAATTCTGGGATATACCACTTGTCCTGCCGATATATCCCAGGAACTTGTATGTTCAACATTATTTCACGTCTCCAATGTTTAAAAACCTGTCTGAGTTCAACGGCTATATCTCAGTTGAATGTCATCGTGACAGCGCTATTAGCCATGACCGGTCAAGTTACCATGCCTGGTATTC
>NZ_FZMP01000228.1 GCF_900196725.1 Candidatus Methanoperedens nitratireducens
TGAGGTATCGAGGTGATGGGAATGGCAGAAAAGACGGCTAAGAAGACAGTAAAATCCGAGGCGCCAAAGGAAGACAAAGAGGCTGTTAAAGCAATGTCGCAGGCGCTGACAAAACCGGAAACTCAGAAGCTGGCAAAACCAGAGGCACAGAAGGCTGTTGTTGCAGCTGCCAAAGCACCATCAGAAGTTGCAGTTAAGGCGCCAGCAGAGGTACAGATGCAGGAACCGAAAGTTGTAGCACCAGTAAAAACAGAGCCGCAGACGAAAGCAGAAGCACCACAAGCCAAAGCCACCAAGGAACCTGCGAAAGCCCAGCCTGAAACGATAGCAAAAACAGAGGCGCCAAAACCTAGAGAGAAAGCGGCAAGAGAAGCGGTGAAAGCGACGCCAGAGGTTTCAGAGACGCCAAAAACTGATGAAGCAAAGGCAGAAGCTAAAGCTGGAGCTAAGAAAGAAGCCGACCCTAGCAAGGAATTCGTGGACGGCATCATGGCAGAGATGAGCTTGAAAGGCGCATCAAAGAAGAGGCTTATCAAGAAGCTGGCAGAGCAGTACAGTTTTGATAAGCAAAGGGTGCTGTTCAAGCTCAAGCGCGCGCTGATTACGGAGAGGTATACGGCGGCGCATGCGGAAGCGGAGCATTGATTTAATTATATTTTATCAATAAGTTCGAGAATTGTAAGGTATTGCTTTTGCCCCATCCAGAAGCCATCTGTTATCATCTTGTTTATTTTGGCTTTTGCATTTTCTTTTGATATTTTGCCTTTTCTGATCATTAAAAATATCAAATAAATTGTTCCGTGAACTTCTACACCCAGAATTTTTCCTGCCGTTCTTGCGATATCGTCATCGATAATTGCAATCCCATCCAGGCTTTTTGCAAGAGATAACACTCCGATCTCCCCACGATGGAGTTCTTGGTTAAGCTGGGTAAACTTACTTTTATTTTCTATTTTCCGTACTGAAATGACCTTATTTTTGACCAGTTCTTCTGCTACGAAGGCGTCTTCGCTTCCTGTCTGTTTGCCCCTAATTACTACTTCTTCATATACAGAATCAGGTATTATGCAATCTGCATCCAGTTCCTGAAAAATCCAGTTAAGACCTGCCTTGCACAGATATATCAGAGGCGTTGAATTGATTACAAAAATCATTGCACAGCAGCCTCAAAATCTTCCAAAATACTCTTTTTAGAAATGTGAAGTGGTATGCCTTTTTCATTCAAAATGTCAAGCATCTCACGAATTGAAATTCCTGCAATCTCTGCCGCTTTCCCCAGAGAGACTTTCTTTTGCATATACTGATTCAATGAATATTCTATCAGCTTTTGCCTCATTCCAATGTCTATAATGCTTCTGATTACAGCGGACCTGTCCATGTGAAAACCGGCTGCAAGCATGTTTATTTTGTTTTCAATGTCCTCGGGCGCGGTAATGGATATATCTGGCATGGGTTGTAATTTAGTTTTTATAAATAAAAAGATTTGCAATGCTGCGCTGAGGTATTAAGAAGGCAATATGTTTCATACCTAAGCGCGCACTGATCATGAAGAGGTATGCGGCGGCGCACGAGGCGGGGCATTGAGTTCAATTGACTGCGCCGCACCCTGAGTTCGTATCAGTTCGTTGTTTTTATAAAAGACTACTGCGCAGCCTTGCGTTCTTCGCGCCTTTTGCAGTGAATGCACACATGTAGTTGCATCGCTTTTATTATCATCCGCCCCAATAACTTCTGTATGGATCATCCTTATTTAATCAGGTTCTTGATAGGTGGCGCGGTAATTGCAGGAACAACGTGGGTTGCAGAATATTTTGACCCGAAGCCTGGGGGCATCATTGCGAACATACCCTCGGCGACCATTATAAGCCTGCTGATCATCGATAGCGTACTGGGCGAGAAAGGGGCAGTCCTTTTTGCGAAAGGAGTCGTGGTCGGGAATATACCGTGGTACGGTTATATTTTCGCCGTTATCCTGCTCACCCAGAGAATAGGTCTTGTAAAAAGCCTTGCTGCCGGGATGGTTATCTGGCTGCTGCTTGTGCCGGTTACATGGTGGCTTTCCAGGTTTGTTTAAATGATGGTGCAAGGCTCAGTGAATGGAAAAAGCTTTAATTAATAAAATGCGAAATCAGTTATAGCAGATATGGCTCATAAGTTCGATGTAAAAAGAGCGGAAATCCTTGACAGTCCAGATAGAATACAATTCCTGAATCCGGATAGTATTCTGGACAGGATAGGTCTGGACAGGGAGATGATACTTGCAGATCTTGGTTGCGGGACAGGGTTTTTCACAATACCTGCGTCGTTGCGTGTCAAAAAAGTGTACGCTCTCGATGTGCAGCAGGAAATGCTTGATATTTTGCAGGACAAAATAAAAAAACAAAAGATCGCCAATATCGAGACCATTTTATCGGAAGAATCATCAATACCGCTGCCTGACGGTTCAGTTGATGTCCTGCTTATGGCTAATGTGTTCCACGAGCTTGAAGACAGAAGTGCCATATTGAAAGAAGGGAAGCGTATTCTTTCAAGCAGGGGAAAACTGGCAATAGTCGATTGGAAGAAGATAGAAATGGACTTCGGACCGCCTGTGGAAGAGCGGTTGGCGGAAGAAGAAGTGATCTCAGTCTGCAAGGACAGCGGTTTTGAACTTGCGGTGCGGTCGGATGCGGGACCTTACAATTATTTGTTGGTTTTTGATTGTATCAAGCATTTGCAGATGAACCCATCCACTAATTAGACGGAAAGACTATATCGACAGGATGACATGAAAAACCTATCCTGATAATCCTGTAGTATTCTGAATTTTACGACCTATATAAACTCGCCACAGAGGCACGGAGAAACAAAGAAATATTTCAAAAAAGCTCTCTGTGCCTTAGCCCGAAGGTCTCCGTGCCTCAGCGCCTCTGTGGCTCATTTATGCTCCACTCGTTTAGATGTTGGAATTATTGGATGGGCTTGCAGACGAAAAGTTATTTTAGTTAAACGAATATATATTGTCGCTGATCATAATGGATAAGATGGAAACCGACAGGATAAAAAAAATAGCACAAATAATCTCTGAAGTTTCGCATCTGGATGAAACCGATATGTTCATCCTGCTGGCGCTGCTTGCTGACAGCAAGAAGACCAATGCCGAACTGGCCAAAATGCTGAAATTCAAAGACGGGAATTCTGTAGCATATCATATGCGCACTATGCAGCAGGACGGGATCATTGAGCGGCATACCATTGTCCCGAACTGGAAGCGCATTGGATTGCCGACAGAATTCATCATACTGGCAGAAGCAGAGAACGAAGAACAGCTGCTTGAGCTCGAGAAAAGGCATGTGATAACGGCAGATGAATACTCTTCAGCGTATGGAGATATCGTTGTGACGCCAACGATTTCAGGCTGCGTTGTCCTGCAGGATGTCTACCAGTGCTACGGCGACAGGATCATGGGAATAATAATCGGCAGGGCAACATCTGACCAGGATGCTGCGGTTTATTGTAAGAATTATGTTGCGGGCAGGTATCCGGGCATTAAGGTAAGCCTGCTTATAAACAAGTACAGGACTATCAGTAATTTCTTCGTCGATAAGAAAGCCATAAAAAAACTAAAAGAATTCTTCCAGATAGGGAACAAAGGTGGGTCTGCCGACGCCCTGAAAGAATTACGTGACATGGAGATATAGGCATATAACTCGCATCGGTTTTAAAATTTCAATTATTCTCTATAGTGGTTTCTAATTTTAGTTATAATTAGAATTTTTTCGTTTTTGTTAAAAACAGGATAAAAAAACGATAAATATAAATACAATGCGTCAAAACAGGTCGGTACTTGGAAAGTAAATCTTGTATTTACGGGAGGAAATTATGAATAAATATGCAAGTGGTATTGCAATAATAGCGCTTATTCTGGGCTTATTCGCAGTCGGTGGTGTTTCAGCCCAGGTTGTAGGAGTTGAGGAAAGAGTTGTAAGCATGCCTGCCATGCCTGCGGCGGAGCAGTTCGGCAACTTCACAAAGCTTGAGATTTTACCCCGCTACGGCAATTTCAGGCTACAGTCCGGGGAGAGCAAGGAAATGACAATTACCATTAAAAACAAGGAGAAAAAAGCTGTCAGTGTAAAACCCAACATAGTGATACCCCCGTTCAGCGAATATATCATGGATAAGGAATGGATAACGGTTACACCTGCCAGCGCAGATATACCAGCTGAAGGAAGCCAGAAGTTCACGCTAAAAGCATCTGTGCCAAAGGATACTTCTGTTGGTTATTATAACGCACAGATCGCTTTTACGGACGAGGAAATGCCATCGCCCTATCCGCAGCCGGTTCCCAATTATGTCCATACCTTCAGCCTTTCAATTGACGCCTGGACACCGCCCATTATCCAGGTCACAACACCCTATATAAGCGACCAGCTTGAGGCAGGGAAGGAATACGACTACGAGATAAAGCTCAAGAACACAGGCGACAAGGAGGTTGCTATAGCCCCAAAGATAAGCCAGGAAAATTACATGTACGGTCCCTACGGAATGGCTAAATCCGCCTTCCCTGACAGTGCGATAACAATAACTGCACCCAAGAGCGTACCTGCAGGCGCTACTGAGAGCGTAAAAATTCACGTTAAAGTGCCCGCAGACTCCAAGGGCATGTATAACGGAATGATAGACCTCGGCATAGAAGACCCATCCCTTCAAAGGTTTGGGGGGTCTGGAGGAATTAATCTTAATTTCAATGTCTGGAAGCAGCCAACCGAGCCTTTTGTCAAGAGCTTCACCCTGAAGCAGCCATCGCCCGTCACCATAGAGATCGGCTCCAGCTACTTTGGCGACCTCTACAGGCTTGCGATGTTTGCAGGCGGCATGAGTGCCAGCAACGCAAAAGAGCCTTCTTTTGAAATATACCTTGAAGGCGGGACAGGAAAAGCCGAGTTGAAACTCGAGAAGACAGTGATAAAAGGTGGTGTAAGTATGGGTGGCCAAATACCGCCGTGGGAGATGGATAGCACCGGCATATACCAGGATATAGGAACGCAGCATATTGAGACCTATACAGCCAATGTCACGGCAGGCGAATGGAAACTGAAAGTGCTGCCCAGAGACACAGACAAGTTTGAGTATACTATAACGATAGGGGAGTAAATACTCCCTTTTGCTTTTTTTCATGAAGTGAAAAACATGAGTAAGAACTATGAACCTCTGCCTTTATTGATAGAATGGAAGATGTTAAACCATGAACACGCCGACAAAACTCGCAATCGGGCTTATTGGAATAGTATTAGCTCTTGGTATAGGGCTAAGCTTAAGCTACAAACAACCCGATCCTATGCCTCAGTGGGTGCATAAAGTAGACTGGCAAAACAAGCCTGGCGATGCTGCCAGAATAGAAGAACTTCTATGGACCGGGATAAGCCCGTACAGGACAGAATACGAGACGGTAAACATAAGCGCAGGTAGCGGGAGCAGTAGATTGCGCCTGCGGGTGGTAGCTACGGCAAAAGATTCGGAGTACCATGATATATACGATTTTGTATACGAGGGCGATAAACTGTTGCTTACCGGTTATCTCCTTGAGGCGATACCGCAGGAGTACAGGAACGAGGCGATCAGCCTCGCTCTTGGGAACCAGGAAATAGCCTCTTCGGTTATCGGTTCAGGCGCTCCGAGCGTGAAGCGCGTACTGCCTGCTACGGCAGAAAAATTCTATGCACCGAAAACATTGCTTAGCGTGACGTGGGAAGGGACTTCAGCATTAATAGACCCGGACGAGCGGAAAGTGGCAAATATCTGGAAAGCAGGAGCACAGGATTCCCAGGTTAGAGGCGGAAGCAAATAAAGGATATGTTAAATTAACATTGTTCCTTAAATATATGGTTTCGCAAATGTTTTCAATTTTTCCGATAAATTTTACGATTTCTCCTCAGGTAATAAACTACCCCCATTGCCCCGCCTGTAAGCACAAATGCAGCCGATAGCTCCAGGAATTCTCCGGGTTGTTCAGTCTTCGAAATGTTCGAATAAGCCGAAGTCTGCGTAGTGTTCTTGATTGATTCTTCCGCGGAAGCATTGGAAACAGGTATCTCTACCTCAGGTCTTTTAACCCCGACTATAGCAAAACTGCTGAAATTCCCCGTAAGACTGGCGTAATAGGTGTAATTCGACTTTCTCTCGGCAATCTGGGTCTCTTTCTTAACCCAGCCTCCCTGCCACTTATACATGCTGATATCCTCCGGGTCAAGACCGTTCTCCTCAAGCCAGCTATTGTTCACACGGAAAGCCACTACACCGTTGCTCACCTTTTTGCTGAAGCCACTTCTGCCCGCAAAGACGTTGAAATACTTATAAAGCTTACCCGGAGTATCGTCTTTTATGTTTTTTGACCTGTTCTTCAGTATCTCCACCGAAACAGGCACTTCGCTCTCGCTTGCACTGCTTTCAAACGTAACCACCAGAACAGGGTCTGCCGCACGGAAAACATATGCTGAAGATACCCTGGAAAGCACATCCATTTCCCTTACCTCCCTGCGTTCAATGTTGCCGATATCTTCACTGGGTGCCATGCCACCCCCTCCGCCGCCACCCCGGCTGCTTGAGGTCCCGACCTGCCTGGTAATAGCTGCGCCTCCAAGGCAATCCTTGTCTGTATCCCTGCATAATGGCAATCTCACATAATCCGTATCAGTGATAGTATTACCGGACTCGGTTTTCGCGGTGAGGGTCGCAATATTCATAATGCATGAGTTATACGGCTCTTCACATTTAAATTTAGATAGATCAGCCGGGGTAGCAGGGTAGATAAAGCTGAAGTTCCTGGGATTATTTGCCTCAAGACCTGAGATATTGAAAAATCTCCCGGGGTAAAAAGGGTCATAAATAGAAACATCAGTCAGATTAACTGTACTGTTGGCTTCCAGCGTATAAGTAACCCTGGTCGTTCCTCCCTCAGTAACAACAACCATACCTCCATCGGCTCGTTTTATCCTGTGAACAGGGATTATTGGAAGGGAAACGGTAGTCGAGTTAGTGTAGTTGAACATAAAATTTGAACCGCTGTAGACCTGGACGTTCATTTGCAGAGTCAAATTAAAAACCCCGTCTTTTACCCCTGCATGGTCTATTTCGAAAGCTAACCTGCAACCTGAGACCCTGTTCTGGCAGGGTTTTGTTTCATTTCCCGCAAGCGTAACAGTAAAGGAGTTATTATCATATGATTTATTATTATAAAACTCAGTTACTTTAACTACCAGCGAACTGTTCCCTGTGTTCTTAAAGGTACTGCTATATCCGATTAATTTCCCGAAGTGTCCGGT
This sequence comes from Candidatus Methanoperedens nitratireducens, assembly GCF_900196725.1. GTDB lineage: Archaea > Halobacteriota > Methanosarcinia > Methanosarcinales > Methanoperedenaceae > Methanoperedens > Methanoperedens nitroreducens_A. Next base: position 7,305 of record NZ_FZMP01000228.1, read on the forward strand.
CTTTGCATCACGCCAGGTCTCGACCTGGGTACCATTATCATCAATCATGCCCGGTTCGATTAATTTCAGTTCGACATTAAGAGGATTCCTGACTGTCACCTTTATGGATTCAACTGCTTTTCCACCATAATCATCACTGCTGCTGAATTCCCATATATATACACCCTCATCGCCATCGGCAGGAGTCCATGTATATACCCCGGTACTGCTATCCAGGTTCCCTCTGGTCGCACTGGTTCCGTAGCGTATTGTATCCGAATCGGTATCACTCGTATTTATTTTAAAGGTCAGCAGTTGACCTTTGTACACTTCCTTATCTCCGATCGGTAACTGGATAGGGGGATTATTGGGCACCTGGATGTTGTGGGAGGCTGAAGTCAGGCTTAGACTGCCTCCCCCTGAGTTGTTGTATGCCCATACGGATATGTTGCTCCATTCATGTGGCCCTGCTGAGGCGTTGAAGTAAGTGCTGGTCACTCCGTTCTTCCATACACCATTCACATTCACATTGTAACTATCAGTAACATTACCTGTTCCCGCCTTCCATACATGATTTACCCAGAAGTTGCCCTGTGTACTTGTGAGGCTAACCGGAACAGGTGGTATGTATATTCGCTCTGGTGGGGATTTTGGCTGCGGAGTAGATGTTGATTGCGGAGTAGATGTTGGAAGCGGGGTTTGAGTTGGTTGAGGAGCAGGTGAAATCTTATAGAGTGTTTTATCAGCATTTACAACATCTGCACCTTTGATTCTAACATTTAAATAGCCTGTATCATATCCGGTTTTAGAATAACTGAAGTTGTATGTACCATCGGAGAGACCTGCCATAAGATAATAGCCATCTTTGTTAGTAATGTTCTCGATACTGCCGCTTTTCACTACCACCCCTTCCAGTGCAAATCCCTGGTCGTTATATACATGCCCGCCTGCGTTGTAACTGTTGGCTGCACTCCTATCAGGAGCCTTTGCCATTGAAAAAGGGATTAATAGTACTAAAAGTACTATTGCGATTTTATTTAGATACATTTGATTTATCCGCTTATTAACTTTATTTGCATATTATTCACTCGTGTGCCGTTGAGCGGCACTACTACTTCATTCTCTAAATCCCTCATGCTGGGGACAATATATCTTCCGACCTCGATGCTCTTTTTCTCAGGCAACTGGATTTCCCAGTTCGGTGTTCCCCCTGCATCGCTTTTTCCTTCAAGACTGATTATATTCACAGGCGGGACAAGATCTACCCTGAGAGTGGCATTATAAGTTTTCTTTGCAAAGTTATGGAAGCGGAATTTTATAGTTATGTTGCCGTCCACCTGGGTTATATTCCATTTTGTAAGGACTACACGGGGTGTCAGGTTCTCTGGAGGGAAAACATCGTAATTATCCTCCAGTACCTCAAGCATGTAATAATCCCGCGCAGATGCTTTTCCATTTAAAATCCTTTTTGCCATTTCTTCAGCGCAACGAGGCTTTCCTCCTGAACCGTTCACAGCTTTTCCGCAGAACCACCAGTTGTTCGCGGGTTCTACCGACGCAGCTTGAGGGTCAGGGAAAAGGATTTTCTTTAATCCTCCGATTTTCTGCAACAGGAATATATTCTCGGAATTCCTGATATAAATCGTCTGGTTCACTTTGCCATTCTCCCAGTTCGTCATGTTGACTGAGTCTCCAACACTATCAAGATAACTCCACCTCTCGGCGTAGCCCATTTCCCCGGACTCACCCCACTGGGTAATGCTTCCATTCCTGATATTGTCATAAGAGATCGTCTGGGTAGCATTGCCATCTGATGAGTAGCCTATCTGGATGGAGTCAGCATTATCAAAGCCTGTAACATGAGCATCCTGGCTCGTGTCCCCCATCGTGCTCGCCGCGATTTGAATGAGCTGGGCAGAACTCATGTCTTCCTCGGCAGATGCCAACGCTATTCCAGCCATTCCTGCCAAGACCAGTGAACATATTACGAGCAGGCGAATCCTTTTCATGTTCTCACCCTTTCGTAATGGTTTTCTTCTCGTTTCTTTCGGTTGTGACCTGGTTCTCTGTGTTTCCGAGGAAGACGTTTATGTCCTGATTCAATATCTGGATATTGCCCTCTACCGCAACTTCAATTCCCTGCGAAACGTTGCCGGAGCCATGATTCTCAGCACCCTGATTAAGATCAACTATTATGAGATTGATTCCATTAATGGTGTTGTTCACCATTACATCGGGATCAGTTATGACCACGACATTGTCTTGGTCTAAAATCTGTATATTCCCGCTCACAAGAACATCTGTATACTGGTTTACGTTACCGCTGCCGTAATTCCATGCTTCCTGCTTTACCTTGACCACAGCCGCATTCCCGCCGATCAGGTCTGCTTTCTGGTTAATGTCCGCATTTACGGGGAATGACAGCGCCGATGCTGTGAGTATAAACGCCAGTACAGCTATAATTTTCATCATGCTGCTCACCTCCTTTTGGTGATTTTGATTCAATTCTGGTTTTCTATGCAAGTAAAGAAATTAAAGGGAAGGTTAAACTAACCCCCCTCCTTAAACCTCACTTTAGTGATTTGTCGGTATTTTCGATTGTGGGATTTTCTTTCTCTATTATTATCTGGCTGTCTTCGTTATCGAATACAGGTATGGTGAAATCTATCGTTGAATCTTCGTGTGCATTAGCAACCTGGAACTCGCGTATATCAACCGGCTGGATAAGCTCCTGATCGACATAGATCTCTGCCGAAGCTGTCTGAATAATATCATTCGACTGGATGACATCACCGCTGTTGCCCTCGCCACCGATGGCTGTTGCGCTTGAGTCCTGATCCAAATCAGATGCCGCTACGCTGTTGCAGCCGTTGCCGCCGTTGCCGCTGTCGCCATTGCTGTCACCGCCACTGCCTGCACCAGTAGCATCAGCGACACCAAGACCATTGCCATTGAAATCGTCTCCGCCTCCGTTAGCACCGCTGCCAGTACCTTTGGCTGTGGCTTTGCCAGTGCCGTGCCCACCAACGCCGCTCCAGTCACCGCTGTTGCAGCCTCCAAGCTTGTTGCCATTACCTGTTTTCTGAATTCCGGTATTGACGGAGATTGCCTCTGCGTTTCCGCCAAGACCGATATTATGGTTATCCAGATTGCCATTGTTTGTCAGTATCTGGTTTACATTAGCTTCAGCCGCTTGTGCACCATTTACATCCACATGGATTTTCTTTTCGTTCATTGCTTGCGCGTTCGAATCGATTTTAGGATTTGCCATTGCTGCTGGTATCAATCCTATCACTAACATTCCTGTCAGTATCGATATTATCAATGTTTTCTTCATATATTCACCTCATTCATATTTTCCTATTCTAACCCGGCGCTTTAACCGGGTAAATGCGCCCCTGGGTCTTGAACCCAGTTATTTCTGCTCCCCGCCAGGCGCCCCGAACGTTATATTCCATGCCGCTCTCCGTACCACCGTACCGTTCTCGGAGACTTGGACAAACATCCGGACAAAGCTGATATTCCCCACCCGTTTTATCGTGAAGTTCTGAGTCCAGTTGTTATCGGCAGTGTAAGTTATATTGGTCTGGTCATACCATTCCTGCCCGAACTGAGGCTTGAATACGGTGATCACTGTTTCATTCAATCTCGGGTTCGTGAGCTGAAGAGTTACAGTGACCTTGTTGGTCTTATTGAGTTCATTCGATTTGATGACCAACCGCAGCATGTTTGAACCTGCATTGCCGGTGTCGGATGCATAACCCTCCAGGCTAATGTTATCCTGGCTGGCATTCTGGCTTCGGTTCATACCGGGAAGGTTCAGGTCGGCTTTATTTTCGTTGCCGATGCATCCTCCTATGATGGATATGACTGTAAGTACACCCACAACCTTGCATAACCCTGAGATAGAGAACAGCCCTATCTGAAATTGTTTGTTTTCCAATTTATCCCACCACTTTTCCTGTATCCCCACAATGCTCTCTGGTTTTTCAAGTCCCCGGTTCCCGGAGGAGTCCGGAGTACTTCTTAAATTGTTGTATTAGCATAATATTATTACATACCTTAAAAAACATTAAGAACAGGGGACATCTAAACGTTACATATGGCTATGCATATGCATTTGCATATGCCAAAGCAGGTGGCAATGCATGTAGCGAATACACATTGTAGCTGCATATGTAAAAAAATAATATTAAAAGTAATGTAAATATGGCAGCATTTTTTCTTGATTTTACCGTCTTTTTTATATTCCTTCATAACTTATACTGGCATGTAATGAAAACTATGATCATAGGCGGCGGGCTTGCTGGGCTGGCTGTCGCTTACAGGCTTACAGGAAGGGACGAGGTAACTGTCATCGAGAGAGAGGAAAAAGTCGGGGGCGTGGCTGCAAGCTACAGTGTACAGGCACCGCACATGAACACGGGAACATACAATATCGAAAGGTATTACCACCATATTTTTGCCGGCGATAAAGAACTTATATCTCTTATCGAAGAACTTGGTCTTAAAGAGCGGCTTGAGTGGATAAGAGGCACCACGGGTTATTATTTTGATGGCAAGATATACCCGATGAACACGCCTTTTGAGATACTGAGAGCGCTGCCGCTTATGGATGTTATCAGGCTTACATGGCTTGTATTGAAAGCAAAATCTATAAAAGACAGGTCTCCTTACGACAATGTTGCTGCGAAAGATTGGATAATCGGAACTGCAGGCGAGTCTGTATATAATAATTTTTTTGAGCCCCTGCTCCAGAGCAAGTTCGGGGATAATAAAGAGCGGGTATCGGCAGCATGGCTTCTGGGGCGCGTGCAGATCCGCTCGAACAGGGGCGCAAAAGGCGAGACCCTTGGATACATGCGCGGCGGTTTCCATGCTCTTATAGAGGCAATGGCAGACAGCATCATGAAAAAAGGCGGAAGAATAATGAACGGCGAAGTATCCCGGATCGAGGTCATCGATGGCGCCGCGAGAGGCGTTGTTGTGAACGGAGAGAAAATCGAATGTGACAGGGTCATATCAACAGTGCCGCCCCATGCCCTTGAAAAAATAATCGACACACGGCTTTTGGGACTGGACATGAATATCAGCTATCAGGGGACTGCATGCGTGCTGTTTGGATTGTCAGAAAAACTCATGGATGATATTTACTGGTTGAACATAAAAGACGATGTACTTTTCGGCGCGGTGATAGAACACACAAACTTCATCCCGCCATCGGATTATGGGGAGCACCTGGCATATGTGACCTCATACTTCCAGAATCCTGATAACGTTCTCTGGAGATCCAGCGATGAAGAGGTCGTCGGATTATACATGAGGGGGCTTGAGAAGCTCTTCCCCGGGTTCCGGAAAAAGGTGAAATGGTGGCGCCTGCGGCGGGATATGGATACTGCTCCAGTGTATGAGGTAGGGTACGGGAAAAAAGTCCTTCCTTATAGAACGAATATCAAGGGACTTTATCTTGCAGGCATGTTCTCGGAGGCGAATTATCCCGAGAGGAGCATGAACGGCTCGATAGTGGCAGGGTTTAAGTGCGCTGAGGCAATAATCAAGACGGAGGTATAAAAATAGTCGAAGTTTCAATCGTTCTTCCGGCATACAACGAAGCAGCAAGAATAGAGAGCACAGTAGAGAGAACAGCAGCAGCACTTCGTGAACTTACACCGTCATTTGAACTCATAATCGCAGAGGATGGCAGCAGGGATGGCACGGATAAGATCTGCGAGGCCCTCGCAAAGAAATATGATTTTATAGTGCATCTTCATTCGGATGAGAGGCAGGGAAGGGGACGCGCACTGAACCGCGCTTTCAAATCATCAAAAGGAGAGATACTCGGTTACATCGATGTTGACCTTGCTACGGATATGAAGCACCTTAGCGAACTGATCCAGCACATCCGCGACGGCTATGATTTTGCCACCGGCTCGCGCATGCTTCCTGAGAGCAATGTAAAAAGACCTTTCAAGAGGGGGTTTGCAAGTAAAGGTTTTAATTTCCTGACACGTTTTATGCTTGGCTCAAAACTCTATGACCACCAGTGCGGCTTTAAATCATTCAGGCGCGAGCCGCTTTTCAAGCTCCTTGATGATGTCAGGGATACCCACTGGTTCTGGGATACCGAGTTATTTGTCCGGGCGCAGCGCGCGGGCTTTAAGGTCAGGGAGTTCCCTGTGGACTGGAAACACGGCGGCGCCACGAAAGTCAATTTAATGAGGGACGTCTTCGGGATGGGCTCCCAGATATTCAGGTTATGGTATGAATTCTTATGGGATTAGCTGATATCGTTATCTGGTGGCTGGCTTTAGAAATAATCGGCTTTGCCGCCCTCCCGATCGCCTCATATATCTGCCTTAATTTAAAGGATTACGGGTATTCCATATCCAAGCTCCTGGGATTATTGCTGCTGACTTACATAAGCTGGATTATCTCTTTTTTAGCAGGATACTCAACCTATTCTATCGCACTGGCTTTAGGCATCATAGCTGTAGTCTCGCTTATCATCTACCGGAAAAAAGGTCTTCTTATTGATAAGGACTACGCAATAAAATTCGAAGTATTGTTTCTTCTTGCCTTTTTGAGCTTTGCGGTTATCCGCGCCTACAGCCCTGATATTTACTGGACGGGAGGCGAGAAGATCATGGATATGACCTACATAAACAGCCTCCTCAGGACTTCGCAATTTTCCCCTGCCGACCCGTGGATGTCGGGTACCTCGATATATTATTACTATTTCGGTTACCTGATAGTTGCCGATCTAATAAAAATATCAGGAGTTCTGCCTTCTATCGCGTTCAACCTTGCTACGGCATCTTTTTTTGCGCTCTCGCTGACCGCAGCGTTCGGCATTGGATATAACCTTACGGAAAGAATGAAATACGGGGTTATTACGGCTTTTTTTGTAACTCTTGCGGGAAACCTTGTCGGGTTTTTCCAGTTGGTTGATATTTTATTCATCCAGAAAGGAGGCATGAACGGTACGCTCTCGTTCAATTACTGGACAAGCTCGCGTGTGATACCCAATACTATCAATGAATTCCCTTTTTTCAGCTTTCTCCATGGCGATGTGCATGCACATATGATCTCAATAGCCTTTCAGCTTCTTATCATACTCCTCCTGTTGAATGTGATGAAATCCGGAGCGCCAGGTATAGCTTCCATATTGACCCTGGCTTTATCAATCGGCTTCCTGTATCCGTTGAATACGTGGGACTACCCGGTTTATCTGTTCCTGGCAGTTTTTGTCCTGACATCTCAATTTTTCTTATCAAAAAAACTATCATTCAAACCGGTAAAAGGTTTCGCTATATTGACAGCAGCGATCGGTGCAACAGCAGCGTTCAGCTATCTTCTCTATCTCCCCTACCATGCATCCTACAAAGTTGATAAAACGATCTCTTTTGTTGATTCGGGGAGAACATCGCTGATATTCTATCTTGCCATCTATGGGGCGTTCATTTACTTATTATACAGTTTTGTTATGTTAAACTATAAAAAATCCGACCTGAAACAGGGATATTATAATATCTCTCTTATTCTGCCCTCGATAACTGCATCGGTTGTTATATTGATATCGGCAATAGAATTAAAATCATTTATTTCAGATAATGCAAGCAACCCGAATATCAGCGAGCTTGAGTTGATGATCTTGCTTGTGCCGCTGCTTATTTTATCAGCTATCTCGATGATCAGGGAAAAGGACGGGAACAGGGTTTTTGTTCTCATTTTGATAATAACAGGTATTTTTATATCCCTTTTCTGCGAATTTTTTTATATAAAAGATGCCCTGGGGAGCGGAAACCCTGCGTATATCCGTCTGAACACGGTGTTCAAATTATACCTCCAGAACTGGGTTCTGTGGGGAGCTTCGGCAGGAGCTATCGTATTTTATTTCAGGGAGAGTTTTACAGGAAGGAAGGTGTGGAGCATCATAGCTATAATCCTGGTACTGATGGTCTCCATATACCCTGTTCTCGCAACCATCGGGAAATCAGGAGGTTTCGTAGGCAAATCCACGCTTGATGGTGAAGCTTATGTCAGCAAGGAGCATCCCCAGGACTATGAGGCTATACTCTGGTTCAGGAACATAAGCGGGCAGCCCGTTGTGCTTCAGGCGCCGGGGGACCTATACCAGTGGAACACATATGTGACCGCATTTACCGGTCTTCCTACAGTAATTGGCTGGGCAGGGCATGAGAAGAACTGGAGATACCCCTGCGGCTATGAGGTAGATTCACGCTGGTCTGATGCAGGTACGATATACACATCGCTTAATTTTGATGAAGTTGATTCGCTTTTGCGAAAGTACAACATATCCTATATCTATTTTGGAGATGCTGAGATAAAGAAGTACAGTAGTCCGAAGTTGTTCGAGGCGCATCCTGAGAGATTTGAGAAGGTATTTGATTATGGGGATGTGGTTGTTTATAAGGTAAAAACAGGTAACTCTGGAAAATAACCGGATTTTAAATATAATTTTATATTATGAGTGCATCTTATGTAAAATTCATTTTTAATAAAATCCTTGAGGAGTTCAGGGTGATTTTAAATGAGAACGCTTGAAGAGATAAAAGAGATATTGAAAAAGCAAAAGCCAGCCATAAGAAAGAAATATGGTGTAAGAGAAATTGGAATCTTCGGCTCTTATGTGAGAGGAGAACAGAAAAAAAAGAGCGATGTGGACGTTCTGGTTGAGTTTGAAAAGCCAATAAGTCTTTTGAAATTAGTGAATCTGGAAAACTTCTTAGCCGATCTCATAGATATAAAGGTGGATGTAGTGCCTAAGGAAGATATCAGGTATGAATTAAAAGAGAGGATTCTGAAGGAAGTAGTGTATGTATGAAGCGAGACGTGTCGCCGTATATTAAAGATATCATCGAGCATATGGAAAAATGAAACAAAAGTGCGAATTTTTATAAACAGAAGATATCGGATAGAAAATACAATTTCCAGATAGGTTCTAAGTAAAATATCCCCCATTATACTCACAAGTGAATCCCAAACCGTTAAATCTTTTTACTATCAGGTAGTGCAAAGTGCGAATGAAAGAACGTTACAACCCGCATGAAATCGAGGAAAAGTGGCAGCGCAAGTGGCAGGAAGCCAGAATATTCCAGCCTGAGCCTGATGAAAGGGAGAAGTTTTTCATAACAATCCCTTACCCTTACTTAAACGGCAACCTTCATGCAGGTCATACCAGGACTTTCACCATCGGTGATGTAGTTGCGCGGTACAAACGGATGCTGGGCTGCAACGTGCTGTTCCCGATGGGGTTTCATGCTACAGGGACGCCGATTGTGGGGCTGGCGGAACAGATCCAGAAAAAAGACCCTGAGACAATAAGGGTGTATAACCAGCTTCACGGAATACCGCTTGATGTCCTGGAGACCATCCAGACACCTCTGCAAATAGTAGAATATTTCAGCATAGAAGCGGAGGCTGCCATGAAAAGCATTGGCTTCTCTATTGACTGGCGAAGAAGATTCACGACCACAGATCCCCATTACCAGAAGTTCATAACATGGCAGTTCAACCTTCTCCATGCAAAAGACAAAGTTGTAAAAGGGGCGCATCCAGTCAGATGGTGCCCGAACGACCAGAACCCTGTCGAAGACCACGATATCCTGAGAGGAGAGGATGCCACCATAATCGAATACACCCTGATAAAATTCAAACTCAACGATGATATCCTTCCCTGCGCAACGCTGCGCCCTGAGACCGTGTTCGGGGTCACGAACCTCTGGGTAAACCCGAAGAACCATCATGTAAGGATAAAAGTCAATGATGAGACCTGGGTTGTCAGCAAAGAAGCGTATGAGAAGCTTAAATTCACGGATAAGAAAGTAGAATTTCTGGAAGATGCCAATGCCGGCGAACTGATAGGCAAAAAAGTGAAAAATCCGGTTACAGGTTCTTCCATTCTGATACTTCCCGCCTCATTCGTAAGCCCGGCGAACGGAAGCGGCATTGTCATGAGCGTACCGGCACATGCGCCATACGATTACCTTGCGCTTCGCGATCTAAAGGGTGCAGACTTAACTGAATACGGCATCACGGAGGACGTTTCCACAATACAACTAATCTCTCTAATTAAAGTACCCGAATACGGGAAATACCCGGCAGTGGATGCTGTCAACGAGCTAAAAGTGAAAGACCAGAACGACCCCAAGGCAGAAGAAGCCACCAAGCTCGTGTACAGGCGGGAATTCCACGGCGGCATGCTCACCGAGACCACGGGTAAATATGCAGGCATGGCTGTCTCAAAGATCAAAGACGTGCTGACACAGGACCTTATTTCCGAAGGGGTGGCTGATGTTTTCTATGAGTTCAGCGAGCAGCCCGTGATATGCAGGTGCGGAGCTACATGTGTCATAAAAATGGTCGAAAACCAGTGGTTTTTGAATTATTCGGACCCCGCATGGAAAGCGCTTGTCTACAGATGTCTTGAAAAAATGCAGATAATCCCGCCTGAGCTAAGGGTGGATTTTGAGAACAAGGTGGACTGGCTGAAGGATAAAGCCTGCGCACGGCGAAAAGGGCTCGGAACAAGGCTTCCCTGGGACCCTGAATGGATGATCGAATCGCTCGGGGACTCAACAATATACATGAGCTATTATATCCTTGCTAAATACCTTGATAAGATCAAGCCTGAACAATTAAAAGAAGATTTTTTTAACTACTACCTGCTGGATGAAGGCACGCCTGAAGCCGCTGCGTCAAAGACCGGGATGGATGTCGACCTCATTAAAAGGATAAGGCAGGATTTTGAATACTGGTATCCGGTTGACCTGCGCTCGTCAGGGAAAGACCTGATACCCAATCATCTTTTGTTCTTCCTATTTCACCATGTTGCGATATTCCCCGAAAAATACTGGCCCTGCGCCATAGCCATCAACGGCTTTGTTTCGCTTGAAGGGCAGAAGATGAGCAAATCCAAGGGACCCCTGCTCACTTTGAAATCCGCGGTTAACGAGTACGGCGCTGATATCACCCGCCTCTATATCCTGAGCACGGCAGAGCATGTCCAGGATGCTGACTGGAGGAAAGCTGATGTTGATGCCACAAGAAAACAGGTTGAGAGGTTCTATAAAATAGCATACGATATCATCAGTGCAGAGGATGCAGGCGAATTAAAACTGATCGACAGGTGGATGCTGAGTAAACTACAGTACAGGATACAGGAGACCACTGATGCTCTTAACAAAATACAGACAAGAAGAGCGGTCCAGAACGCCTTCTACCTGCTCATGAACGATATAAAATGGTACGAACGCAGGGGGGGCGGCGCTGCGCGAAAACAGATACTGAGCGCCTGGATCAGGTTAATGGCGCCATTTACACCCCATATATGCGAGGAGATAGAGGAAGAGATGGACGGGAGTTTTATCTCCCAGGCAGAATTCCCGAAGGCAGACCCGGCTCTTATAGACAGGAGCGCCGAGCTTGCAGAAGAGATAACGAGCAATACGCTCAGGGATATGGAAGAGATCATCAGGCTTATTAGGATAAAACCTAAGAGGATAATCCTGTATACATCCGCATCATGGAAAAAAATGGTGCTAAGGAGAGCCATAAGACTTAAAAGAGAGAACAACCTTGACATGAAGAACCTTATGAACGCACTTATGAGCGACCCTGCAATGAGAGGGCAGGCAAAGGAAATACCCAAATTCGCTCAAAAGGTAATTACCGATATCCAGGGAATGGAGCCTGAACTGATGAATTCACTGCTTGAGGTGGATTTTGATGAGACTTCTGCCTTAAACGAAGCCAGGGATTTCTTAAGCCAGGCTGTAGGATGCAGTATAGAAATATACAGCGCGGATGCGCCTGAGTACGACCCGCAGGGGAAAAGCCGTTTCGCATCCCCGATGAGACCTGCAATATATATCGAATAAGGCCTTAAATAATCTAATTAGAAATCTCAAATCGGTTATCAATCCGACCGGAAAGGAACTAAAATATTTATCTGATAAAGTTGAGTAGTATATTATTGCTGGTGAACATGACCACAACGGAAATGCTTGAGAAGATTTTAAATGACCTCAAATACATCGGAGGTATAGAAGCCTCGGCTGTGGCAAGCAGGGATGGTTTACTTATCTCCTCAACTGTTCCCCGCAAGTTCCATGCAGATACGTTCGTAGCCATGGCCGCTACAATGCTGGGAGCCGCGGAAACTGCAACAACAGAACTCGGAAAGGGCATTCCGGAAAGAATTATTGTAGAATCAAAGCACGGAAAAATAATCGCAACAGGAGCGGGCCCAAAAGCGCTGCTTCTGGTTATGACCGAACCGAACGCAAGTCTCGGATTAATCCTGGTAGAGGTAGTAAAAGCGTCCGAGAAAATAAAAGAAGTGCTGGGGTAAATAATATGAAACAGGTAGCGACAGGAGTAACAGGTCTTGATAATATCCTGGAAGGAGGGTTCCTGCGACCATCAACTATATTGATAGCAGGCACCGCAGGGACGGGAAAAACTACCTTTGTGATGCAGTCCATCTTTAATGCGGCGAGAAACGAAGAAGTATGCATGTATATTACTGCGCTCTCAGAGCCTATTGCCATGATCAATAATTTCATGTCAAAATTCTCTTTCTATAACATTTCATTACTGGGGAAAGGCAATGTGAAATACGTGCCCATCGATATCGAAACGATCCATAAAGGCTCAAAAGCGATAATTGACGAAATGGAAAGGAACATAGAAGTGATCAAGCCTGATAGGATCGTTATCGACCCTGCTAACGTGTTCGTATACGGACTTGATGAGGAATCCCAGCGCCAGTTCTATTATGATTTTTTCACAAGCATGAAGGGATGGAACTCCCTTGTCCTGTTAACAGGCGAATTTACCTCTGATACGCTTGTTAAAAGCACGCTGAGCTACCTGGTCGATGGCGTCATCCATATCAGCAACGAACCATTTTTAGACCGGAACGTGCGTTACCTCAATGTTCTCAAAATGAGGGGACAGGATTTTCACGGAGGCAAGCATTCATGTAAAATAACAAAAGACGGGTTCATGGTGTTTCCAAGGGTATCCCCTGCAGTCAGAACATCCGTATCAAAAGAACGGTTATCCACGGGGATAAAAGGTCTTGACCAGATGACAAGTGGCGGATTTAACCGGGGCTCGTCAATATTGATCTCAGGTTCGAGCGGGACTGGTAAAACAACGATCGGAACACAGTTCATTGTGGACGGCCTGTTAAAAAAGGAGCCCGGCGTAATAGTCTCTTTTGAGGAAGATGCGCTGCAGATACGTGAGAATTCTAAAGTGTTCGGCTGGAACCTGGAAGAGCATGAGAAGAATGACCTCTTCAGGATAATATCCCCTGTTGGATCCGATGTCCATGAACTGGCGCTCCAGCTTTACGAGACAATTGAAAAAATAAATGCCAGGCGTTTGCTGTTTGACGGTACAGGCAAGCTGAACAGGATAATGCCCCAGTTTATACCGTTTCCGGAATACATGGACAATATTATCAATAACGTAAAAAATAAAAATGTAACAGCCATATACACAAATGAAACCTCGAACCTGACAGGGACTACGCAGATCACAGGTACAGGGATATCCCCAACAATGGATACTGTTATCCTGCTGCGGTACGTGGAGATAAGGAGCGAAATGCGAAAAGCGCTCTCGGTGCTCAAGATGAGGGGCAGCGATCACGATAAGGATATAAGAGAACTTATCATCACCAAGAAAGGTGCTGAAATAAGACTGCCGTTCAGCGAATATTCAGGCTTATTATCAGGAAGCCCCATGAAGACATTATCTGATGCTTTCGTAGAAGCTTTCAGAAAATAACCAATATGTTAAACATTTCGCTTCAAAATCTCATTGAAATATATGCATGGACCGTAGCGGGCATTATAATGATATTTATAACCGTAATTGCCAAATTTTATCAAAAAAAGTTCGGCATAAAGACCTTTTATTATTTTTACGTTTTTCCGATATTGGTTCTTTTTACAGCAGCTTTTCATCTATTTTCCTATGACTCGTATCTGTCCGAATCAATAGAACTCATAGGTTCTATCGGTTCTTTCCTGGCAAGCTTTTTCCTGTACAGGCTTATGGTAGGTGTAAAATGAGCTGGGAACTGCTCGATATCACATCCTTTATTTTATTTACATTGATATTTTATTTTTTAGGTGTACTCAGCAAGCGGCTGGGCGAAGTCATGGGTATGAAAAAATATTACTATATGTATTATCTGGGTATGGCTCTTATGTTATCAGGTTCGGTTGTAATGACTCCATTCTTCAATATTGGAAATCCCAAGCTGTATGGGTATGCTTTGTTCGCGCTCGGTTTAACTGCCGGATTGATCGCATCAATAAAATACTGGGGATGGCTGTTCAAGGAGCTTTTTAAAGGATAATCAATGAGAAATATATATTTAATAATTTTTATTATAGTAATAGTAACATCGGGTTGTATTGAAAAACATGAGATAGTGGACCTGAGCCTCGTCCAGGAGCCGGATATCAGGGAAAATGATCCTGCGGTTATCGTTGCTATTGCCCCGGTGGTATCCCAGAAAGAGTCCTATGTATATTATGAGGACATGATACAGTATATCTCCAGAAAATTGGGAGGACCTGTAAGGATAGTGCAGAGACGTACATATCTGGAAATAAACGATCTGATACGGAACAATGAGATAGATTTTGCCTTTGTGAGCAGCGGTCCGTATATTGAAGGCAATTCGAAGTTCGGTATGAAGCTTCTTGTAGTGCCTGAGGTAGATGGAAAAACAACATATAATTCCTACATAATTGTTCCCAGGAACAGCAGCTACACTAACCTGCTCGACCTGCGCGGCAGGAGGTTTGCGTTCTCAGACCCTTTATCAAATTCGGGAAAGCTTTATCCTGCATACAGGCTTTTTCTCATCAATGAAACGCCCGAATTTTTTTTTGGGAGAGGTGAAAAAGGGAGATATAACTATTTTTATACTTACAGCCATGACAACTCCGTTATTGCCATAGCAGAAAAACTGGCAGATGGTGCAGCGGTGGACAGCCTGACATATGATTATATGAAGAATACAAAACCTGAAATCGTATCAAAAACAAGAATAATTGAAGTTTCGCCTCCTTTTGGAAATCCTCCTGTAGTAGTCCCGAAAGATATAAATCCGTTTTTAGAGAAAAGGCTTAAGGATATTTTCTTGAATATGGATAAAGATGAAGAAGGCAGGAAGATACTATCCAGGATAATGATAGATAGATTTGTAAATATAAACGATAATGCCTATGATACCATCAGAGGAATGAGGGAAGAAATCAAATGATAAGCCTTCGGTTTAAAATCGTTATATCAACACTGTTTATAGGGTTACTGGTTATTATAGGGTCTTATCTGGTTATCCAGGATCTTCAAACAGATATCATTGAGAAAGAGTTCCGTGAAAAAGGATTTTTATTAGCAAACAACCTTGCATTAGAAACTACAAACCAGGTTCTTGTAAATGATGTAGTAGAGCTCAGGAATTCAATTAAAGAGTTAAAGGACAGCTATCCGGATATTGAATATATTTTTGTGACAGACTCGGAAGGAATAGTGCTGGCACATACGTTTGACAACGGTTTCCCGAAAGCGCTTCAAAATCAGAGCAGACCTTATAACGTGATGAAGGAATTTGTATACATCAGTGACAGAGGGACTATGCACGAATTTGACGCTTCCCTTTTTAAGAATATAGGTTATGTGCATGTGGGCTTATCTGAGAACAGCGTCAGAGCGCAAATCCAGGATGCATCTCAAAGACTGCTGCTTTTAGCCGTATCATCCATGATATTCTGGGGGATATTCATTTACCTCATCGGGCTATGGCTGACAGACCCCATCCTCAAGCTTACCAAAGGAGCTAAAAGGATAAATAACGGCATCCTTGACCAGAAAATAGTGGTTCAATCAAAAGACGAACTCGGGGAGCTTGCTTCTACATTTAATGACATGGCATCAAGCCTTGACCAGAAAATCCGGGATTTAGTAGCATCAAAGGAACAGACAGAGACTGCGCAGAAATACCTGGAAACGTTATTTGACAGCATTGATGACGGCATAATCGTGTTGAATGCGGACCATAAGATCATCAAAATGAACAGGTCATTCCCGAATATCATGAACCTGCCCCGGGAACAGGTTCTGGGCAAAAGCTGCCACGAACTGATCTTCAAAGCTGCTCCGCCTGAGAAGGAAAAAGAGTGCCCGGTCAGTTCGATCCAGCAAACAAAGAAGCCGATAAGGATTTTACATGAGATCTATATCAAAGGGAAACGAAAAATCCTGGAGATCAACGGTTCTTTGTTCTCAGATAATACGGGAGAACCTGAGGTTATCCTTGTATTGAGGGATGTGACCCAGGAGAGGATCCTTGAAGAAGAAATAATCAGGCGGAACCGGGAACTTACAGCGCTTAATGAGATATCCAGGATTATAAGTGAAACGTTCGATCTGGACAAAATATTATCAAAAACGCTTGAAAATCTATTAAAGCTCGCCGGCATGGAATCCGGAGAGATATACCTGCTGGATGAACCGTCAGGAAAATTTACTCTTAAAATACATACAGGCAGTGAAGAAAATATAATTCCTGAAATAACCCCTGCGTATATACGCGGCGAAATACTGGTCTCGGATAGTATACAAAAAATACCTGAGTTCGCATCAAACCGGAACCCTGGTTTCTTTTATGCCGGGATCCCTGTAAAGTTAAAAGACAGAGTCTCCGGGATAATTACATTGTGGGGCAAAGAACCGCGTGCATTTTCAGCAAGGGAGAAGGAACTTTTCTTATCAATAGGCAACCAGCTCGGAGTGGCTATGGAGAATATAACTTTCTATAACAACATTAAATACCTGAAAGAATTCAATGAAGAAATACTGAACAACGTCAATCTTGCAATCCACGTTGTTGATAAGGATTTTAGGATACTTGCTGTTAATGACGAATTACTGAAACTTAATAAGGGTAAACTTAAAAAGGAACAAATAATAAATAAAAACCTCTTTGAAGTTTTCCCGTTCCTTAAGGAAAAATATTTCAATAAAGAGTATGAATATGTTCTCAACACAGGGGAACTTTTCCAGACAGAAGAAAGGACCGAATATGAAAACGATGTGATCTACACAAGCACATCCAAAATCCCGATCAAGGATGAAAACGGAAAGGTTGAAAAAATCATAACTGTAATGAAGGACGTATCCAACCAGAAGAGGCTGGAAGAAGAACTAAAAGATTCCTACGAGGAACTCAGGCTAACGTACGTGAAACTCAAGGAACTTTACAAGATAAAAGATAATTTCCTTTCAAATATGTCGTATGAACTGAGAACCCCGCTTACATCCATTATCGGATATACCGAACTGATGCTTGATGAGAACGTAACCTCGGAGCAGAGGCATAAACTTGAAATAATCCTGCGGAACTCACAGAGGCTATCAAAGCTAATAAAAGGATTGCTTGATACCGCGATCATTGAGTCCAAAAATCCCCAGCTTGATATGCAGATGTTATCAGTTTATGATATAATAAATCATGTAGCAGAGGATATGAAGACATTAGCGTCCATAAAAAACATCCCGATAAATGTCGAGGTTCCGCAACGGTTAATGGTTGAAGGGGACAGGGACAGGTTGATGCAGGTCTTTTCAAACCTGATAGACAATGCCATTAAATTCACAATAAAAGGGAGTATAAAAATAACAGCCGAAGAAGAGAACGAATCCGTGCACATTAAAATCGATGATTCAGGCATAGGCATACCCGCGGATAATCTTGATATGATATTCGACAGGTTCTATCAGGTGGATTCGGTGAGCCCGCAAAAAGAAGAAAGTGCAGGTCTGGGTTTATGGATTTCAAAGAACATAGTAACAGCGCATCGCGGCAAGCTCTGGGCGGAAAGTAAAAATAGGGGAAGTACATTTCATGTTTTATTGCCGAAAAGGAGAATCCAATGACAGGTAATGTTTCTGTTAAAAAGGTGCTTGTTGTGGACGACGAGCCTGATACGCTTGAGCTTGTTAAATTAGTCCTTGAGAGCGCCGATTTTAAGACAATGCTGGCTACGAGCGGGAGGGAAGCGCTGAAACTGGCTGAGGCATCAAAACCGGACCTTGTGCTTCTTGATATTATGATGCCCGATATGGACGGATGGGAGGTTTTCAGGAAATTGAAGGAGAAGTATCCGGCTATACCAATAGCTATTTTAACAGCTAAGGCACAGAATATAGACAGGTTGCTGGGATTGCACGTATTAAAAGCTGATGATTACATAACAAAACCTTTTGGTAAAAACGAATTAATAGACCGGGTGAAAAAATTAACAGGTATGGTTACGGTGACCAAAAGCTAAAAAACCAAAGAGAACAAAAGGGAGAAAACATGCAGGAACCAAAATACAAAGTTCCGTTCTATACAGAAGAACGATGGCAGAACTGGATAACTAAAGTAAAGGATAGCGGATTTAAGCTCGATGACCAGGACAAAGGCGCGATTTTTGTGTACATGGAAGACGATGTTGTACTTGCATGTTTGAAGGTAATAGCAAAATATGATAAGAACCTGATATCTGCGGAGGAAGCACTGAAAGACCTGAACGATATAAAAGAGATCGTCCTGAAGAAAGCAGATTCCATAAACAAGGATATCGACATGATGATAGAATCCACGCAACTTGCGCTGATGGGCGTTTTTGCTGCGTGCGAATGTTATGTGGAAAAGGCGTTTGAGAAAACGAAATCCCTTGATAAGCTGATAAAGGGCGCAGTTGAGGCTGAGAAGGAAGATAACATGGGAGCTGCGCTTGGCTGTATCGCAGAGATCGGCGCGAACGTGCTTGCAGGCGGGAAGCTTGATGATAAAGTTCTTGAAGATGTCCCTGAAGGACTTGTGGCTGAATGGCTTGATGGTATTGATTCGATCGGCGCAGCCATGATCGGTGACCAGAGTTATCGCGATGATGAACCCGATGAGGGTGATTAGCGGCTAAAAATTAACTCAAGATATGCTCATACATGATATTTTACGGCTTGAAAGCTCAGATAACATATACTTTGTTGAAGAAAGCTACGCAGCTTTAAAAAATAATACGCTATCCTTACAATATTTAAAAAATATCCTGAAAGAGCCGCCGGATGAGCTCAACGGGGTTGAAGATGAGAGCGGCAATATAATCGGGCTGGCTCTATTTAATCCTGAAACCGAGGAATTCCCTGCTTTTTGGGCTGTTTTTACAAGCCTTGTCTCCTCCATTCCCGCGCCGAACGGGAGCAGCAGGAGGTTTTCTGACCTTGCAGGCAGTTTAAAGTTGGATCAGGTACACAAAACCACTTATAAAGAGTTCAACACTGCGATAATCGAGTATTATTCCCTGACGCTGGTGAACAGGCAGTTATGTGAAGGCTGCCGTATATCAAAGGAACCTTACGGGATGGTTTATATCGAGAGCAGAAAAAGCAGGCTGACGGAACTGCTTGGTAAATATGAACTGCGCGGGGATATACTTGAAATATGCTGCGGCAACGGCATGTCTACACTGCCTCTTCATGAGCTGGGTTACAGTCCTTTAACGATCGATGATGATAAGTGCCAGATATGCCAGGGGCTTGAACATGAGGCGCTGCACCCGGAAAAGACCATCGTCCTGGATGCAACGAACCTTTCACAGTTTTTCAGGGAAGGGTCTTTTGACACGGTAGCGGGTTTCATGCTCGGCACGATATATACTTTTAATAAGGATATATGGGAAAAAATGGTAAGTGAAGCGGTCAGGCTCCTGAAACCGGGCGGGATGATGCTTCTGACCGTAAATAAAAGGGAGGAGATGGAGATCCTTAAAAGCGTACTCGATATGACAAGGATGAAAGGGGATATAATCGATAATACGGATGATAAAGGCATTTATGACCAGTGGGTATATGTTGGGACCGGTTAAACACGGACATAACTATGCCGCGTGATCGCAGGGATTATTTTTACAGGAAAGCCAAGGTAGAAGGCTACCGCTCCAGGGCTGCTTTTAAGCTTAAACAGATCAATGAACGGTTCAACATAATCAGGAAAGGGGATACTGTTGTCGATCTCGGCGCGGCTCCGGGCGGGTGGCTCCAGGTGGCAAAGGAACTATCAGGCGGCACGGTGGCAGGTGTTGATCTGCTGCCAATAGAGAAAATCGAGGGTGTGGAAACGATAAAAGGGGATATCCGTCTTGATACTACGGTTGATAAGATCAAGGAATTAATACAGAGGGGCAGTAAAAAAGAAGGTGCTGATGCCGTTATCTGCGACGCTGCGCCCAATCTTTCGGGGAACTGGAGCTACGACCACGCCCGTTCCATCGACCTCGCCACCTCTGCCCTCGAATGCGCCAGGAAAATCCTGAAGCCCCGCGGCAGGTTCGTGGTAAAGGTCTTCCAGGGTGACATGTTCCCGGATTTCATGAATAAAGTTCGCCGGTCTTTCGTTAAAGTGCAGGCTTTCTCCCCTGAAGCTTCGCGAAAACAGAGCGCAGAGATATACGTTATCGGGAAGCAATTGCTACCTGAGGCGGTAAAACCCGGTGGAGAGTATATAGTGACCATTGAAAATGTCGGGGCTGGCGGAGACGGGATAGCCAGGGTCAATGATTTTGTGGTGTTCGTAAAAGGTGCAGAGAAAGGGGAGACGCTTAAGATCAGGATACGGCATGTCAAGCCGAATTTTGCTTTCGGGGAGAGGATTGAATAAAACTTACCCGTTTTTAGTGCCTGAGATACAAATATTTATTTAGTATCGCACTACAATTGCTTTATCTATGGACTTGGCAAAGATCGAAAAAATTCTGAAAAAAGAGCCTGATGAAGCGGCTGAAGAATTATTAAAAGAAGTTGAAAAAGTCTATGGGGAAGTGCCGTATATCCTCAATTTCATGAGAGATTCACCTGAGCTGCTTGTATCCAAGATTATATACGAGAATGCAATAGTCCGTGAGTTCAAGCGCCTCGATGCAAAAACTGTAGAACTTATATCAATAGGCGTGGCTGCAGCGCTGCGGTGTGAACACTGCCTTAAACTGCACATCCGCGTTGCCCAGAAACTGGGCGTGACAAAAGAGGAGATTTTTGATGCCATACTGATCGCGGGTTCACTGTCCAACGCCGCCGTACTTGCTGAGGGAACAAGGGCGATGGATGCTGAAAAGCTCGGGCTTAAGGACGAGTGCGAGGTATGCGGGATTCCTGAAGGGAAAGAGAAAAAGGATTAGAGCAACTAAGATTTATCGTTTCGGCGTCATCCCGAGCACATTTATCATCTGGATAAGCTCTGTGAAAGCCTCAAGCTCCCTGGCAAGAACCTCTTCTTTAGTCATCGAAATACTCATTTCCCCATCCACGGTCAGCATATCGGGACCCCTTCGCACCAGCCTTTCCACCCCATCGCCAGATAGTATCTTCTTGACCTCGGGGTCGTGGACGAACGCCCTGCCCGGAAACAGGACGGTCTCTTTTACCTGTGATAAGTCCAGAGCTTTTATATCTTCGATTGTTATCAGGCAACCGATATCCTTTTTTACCGGAACTACGTTAACCCGCCCGCCCAGCTTATCGAAAATCTCTTTCAACAACGGCGCGGCAACTTCACTTGTTATTATTGTCACTTCTTTTGTGATTTTTGGTAACTTCGAAAGCGCCTCAGGCTCATTCCTTATAGCGAACGGCGAGCCGGTTTCGGGGTCGTACAGCGGCGTACCTGTGACGCGGAACCCAAACCGGCTGTTTATGTCATCAACGATTGACTTGAACTCCGAAATAGTATGTGAAGTAATGTCTTCTAAAACAGGAGCATTGTCAAGTATCAGGCCCTGCCCGTACGTATTGGCAAAACGCATCAGGATAAAACCCTTTACGCCCATCTCTTCAAGGTCTGCACATGTTTTTAAAAGGACTTCGCCGTCATTTACTCCGGGAATAAGCACCGCTGCCGCATACACGTTGCATTTTCCTGCAAGAACGCGAAGCGCGCCAAGTGAATCCTCGGGTGTTTTATCGTTCATATACTTTCGCCGAAGCTCCGGCTCCGTGGCAAAAACCGTAAATGTGACTTCGTTTACGCCGTGGTCGATGAAGAACTCCGCATCATTTTTATTCAGTCCTTTCCCGCTTGTGTAGCCGAGGTGTATCGGCTTTTTAAACTGTGACAGGAATTTCACAAGAGATTTAAGCTCGGGATAACAACTGACATCGCCGCCCCCGCTCACATTGAATTTTGATACGTTCTTATTGAAAAAAACAGCCTGCTGGACTTCCTGAGCGATCATGGAAAGCGGCTTGAAACTCGAATAGCCTTCTTTTACGCTTCTTGTGCAGTAATTGCAGCCTTTCTGGAAGGGAAGGCAGTGCTTGCAGCCAAAGGGCTGGACTTCCTTTACTCCTTTAAAGTAGCAGTACCTGCAAAAACCCCGGCAGTCATGTCCGGGTCTTCCTCCGAGGTCGGCGAGAATTTCCATGCTGTCCGAGATGCAGGAGAATATAATAAATCTATGGGAGGGCATCGAATAAGGAATGTCTGGATGCTCTTAAATCGTGGTTATTTATCAATAACCCTGCGTACGGTATTCAACAATTCCTCAACCGTATAAGGTTTCATCAAAAAAGCATGTACTACGCCTGCAATATTTGCAAGCATATCATCCTCAGCCGACCTGCTGACAGCAATGAGCCTGACATCCGGGTTGATTTTGCGAAGAACCCAGATACAGGCCGGACCATCCATGACCGGCATCATCATATCAATGAGAACTGCCTTTATTTCCCCTTTGTGGCTGGAATATAATGAAACCGCCTCTGCTCCGTCACTGGCTATGAGAACTCTGTATCCATGTGCTTCCAGTGTTTCTCTTGCCATCTCACGGGTATTGGTTTCATTATCAACAACCAGTATCAGTTCTTTACGTTCCGCTACAGGTTCAGGCTGGTGTACATCTGTTTCCCGTATCTTGGCTTTAACTGCAGGCAGATAGACCTTGAATATCGTTCCCTTCCCGGCTTCACTGTGGACAGTTATAAATCCACCGTGGCTTTTTACAATAGCAAGGGATGTTGAAAGACCAAGCCCTGTGCCTTTGCCGGGCTTTTTTGTCGTGAAAAACGGTTCAAAAATCCTGTTCATTATTTCAGGAGGGATGCCGGTTCCCGTATCTGAGACGCTGATAATAATGTATGGACCGATTTTAGCTTCTGCATTAACACGAATAAAACTCTCATCAATGAAAAGATTTTCTGCAGAGATACGGAGGATACCGCCATCCGACATCGCGTAGCGGGCGTTTACGCAGAGGTTCATCAGAACCTGCTGCAATTGAACGGCATCACCAATGATGTTCCATATGTCCCCGGATACATCAGTCCTGATTTCTATGGAGCTTGGGAAGGTCTCTTTTGCGAAATTCTCAGCATCGGAGATAAGATCTGCTACCTGGATATTCTTGCGTTCTCCTTCAACCCCCCTTGAAGATAATAGGATCTGCTTTATCAAGTAAGCTCCGCGTTTAGCATTCCTTTCAAGTATCCCGAGCAGTCTTCTGCTCTCATCATCCGTTAATTTTTCTTTTAATGATTGCAGCGACAGAGTTATCGGTGCCAGCACATTATTGAGGTCGTGTGCAATGCCTCCAGCTAGTGCGCCGATACTTTCCAGGCGCTGTGCACGAAGGAACTGTGCTTCGAGTATCTTTTTCTCGGTTATGTCCGTGTTAATTATAAGAATTGATTTCGAATTTCCATTGCTATCCCGCACCAGAGTCCAGCGGCTTTCCACGATAATCTCCCTGCCCTCTTTTGTTATCTGGCTAAGCTCGCCGTTCCATTCATCCCTATCTATCACGTTTTTGCGGGCTTCGATGAGAGAAGGTGGTTCTTCTTTATACAGAAGCTCATTTGCATTTTTGCCGATGGCTTCATCCGCCGTCCAGCCGTACAGGCGCTGTGCACCCTGATTCCAGTATGTGATCCGATGTTCCATATCCCGAACAATAATGGCATCATGAGCTTTATCGAGGAGGGCAGCCTGCTCCTGTATTTGTTCTATTGCACGTCTGCGCTCTGTGATGTCCTTCACGGTTCCTATACTGGCTACCTTCCCACGGTAGGTTATAAGCCCGACGTTTATATTGACGGTAGTTCTTGTCCCATCCTTTTTGATTCCATGGAATTCATATTCCCTGAGGACATCTTCTCCCGCCTGCCTCCTGAAGTAGCGGTTTACAACCATCTCTAAATCTTCTGGTGCAACAAGCTCCCGGAAGTCTTTTCCGATAACCTCCTCTACTGTGTAACCACACATTCTGGCAAACGCTTCATTCGCGAATTCAATTTTACCATCCTGGATAAGAAATACCCCATCCTGGATGTTCTCAATTAACGTGCGGTATTTCTCCTCCGATTGTTGCAGAACCTCCTCAGTGCGCTTATGATATGTAATGTCGCGAGCAATACCCTGATAGCCGACTACCCTCCTGTCATGGGTTTGCGGCTTTACTGTAAATTCCATGGTAATATAACCACCAGACTTTGAAAGAATACGCAATTCAAAGCCTTGCGGGTGTATTTTTTCGCCAAAGATGCACCGATAAACCAATACTTCGAGGGGCAAATCATCGGGGTGGACGAGAGGCTGGAAATTCTTTCCGATATATTGTTCGCGCTGCCAGCCTGTAACAGTTTCAAAAGCAGTATTCAGGGAAGTGATCGTGCCCTCCGGAGAGAGCGTGAAGATTATGTCCTTTACATTCTCAACGATTTCTCGATATCGTCCTTCTGATTTTTCTAATTCGGCAACTTTCCGGCGCAGTTTTATTAATTCATCAGCAGTTGCTTTTGATTCATCTTCGTTTTTCACCTTGGTTACCTCTGCATTGTAATATTAGTCGCACACCTCCACATGTTCAAGTGTGGTTCGTAGTAGCCGAATAAATCGTTTGTTTTCAGTCTAATATAAGGAGGTGGATGGGGCATAACTTTAACATTACAACTCTACTTAAAAACATTACTCTTCCCTGTAGTATCTTGAAAAATATTTGAGTTAATAAAAAATCCGGTGGAATAAAGGCAAGCCCGAACACTACAACAACCTTTACATATCTTTAAGCGTTTTTAGTACCTGAAAAGACCAGATATGACCACACTTGACCCATGGGGCGCCGTAAAAATCGATAACTACTCAAAACTCTTTGATGAGTTTGGGATATCGAGGTTCGATGAGCTTCTCGGACGGATACCCAACCCGCACAGGTATATGCGAAGACATATTATTTTCGGGCACCGCAGCTACGAAACAGTCCTGGATGCGATGCTCTCAGGCAAGCCTTTCGCTGCAATGAGCGGCTTCATGCCCTCCGGCAAAGCCCACCTGGGGCACAAGATGGTGATGGAAGAGATAATCTGGCACCAGCAGCAGGGCGGGGATGCGTTTTTAGCAATAGCGGACAGGGAAGCGCATGCAGTCAGGGGTAAAAGCTGGAGGGAATGCAGGGAACTGGGGATAAACGAATATATCCTGAGCGCGATAGCACTTGGGCTTCAGCCAGGCGCGCATATTTATTTCCAGTCAGGCTCAAATCAGGTGAAAGACCTTGCTTTTGAACTCGGGATAAAGGCGAATTTTTCCGAGTTGAGCGCCATATACGGCTTCAACGGGGAAACGAACGTCGCGCATATGATTAGCGCCCTGACTCAGAGCGCTGATATACTCCAGCCCCAGTTAAAGGAGTTCGGCGGACCAAAACCTGTTGTCATCCCCGTTGGCGCTGACCAGGACCCGCATATCAGGCTGACGCGCGGGCTTGCGTATAAGGTGAATATGTTTGTAGTGGAAGAGCGCAGAGAGGAAGGTAAAGTATACACAAGCGTGCGCGGCAAAGCAGCCCCAAAAGATGCCCTCATGGAAATCGCGAAGCGCACAGGCGGCAAACTTTACGAAGAGCATGTGGATATTTTTAAGTCAAGCTTCGCTGAAGTGGAATCCGTTGTGAGGGAAGTGGAATTAAAATATGGCGGTTATGCCTTCATGCCTCCCGCCTCAACTTATCATAAGTTCATGACTGGCTTGCAGGGCGGAAAGATGTCAAGCAGCATCCCTGACAGCTACATTGCCCTCACAGACCCGCCAGAAGAAGGCGCAAAAAAGGTGATGCGTGCAAAGACCGGCGGCAGGGTGACGCTGGAAGAGCAAAAAGTAAAAGGCGGTGAGCCTGACCAGTGCAGCGTATATGAACTGCTGGTTTTCCACCTGGTCGAGGACGATAACGAGCTTAAAGATTACTATAAGGAATGTGTGGGAGGCACGCGCATGTGCGGCGCATGCAAGAAACATACTGCCGAACTGATGAAGGCGTTCCTGAAAGAGCATCAGGAGAAGAGGGAGCTGGCAAGGAAAAGGTTGGGGGAGTACGGGCTGAAATAAAAGCCCGGAATTTTTATTCTGGTCATTGCCGCATTATTTTTTCCAAATTTTTCAAATCAAACAGCTCCAAATCAGGATCCTTTATCTTTTCCTGGAACGATTTTGCGAAAATTGCGTAATGTTCCTTTCTTTCATGATTATTCCATTGCACGAATTTCGCTTTCTCCTTCAATTCAGCTAAAATCTTCCTTGCATTAACTTTATCCTGCCATTTGCATTCCGCGAATAGAATTTCTTTTGTCTGCTCGTTGATTGAGACAATATCAATCTCCGCAGTTTTTCTTTCATTCGTTTCCATATCCCGGTAAGCCCCCCACCATTTTCCCACATCTGTTGAATTTATGGGGTTGGCTAATCTGACCGCTTCGCTACAAACAATTTCAAACTGTTTTCCTACATAAGAATTGAAGTTCTGCCTGAAATTATACTCAAAACCATCAAATATGAACGAATCAAGTTCTTTTATGAATGGGTAAACGAAGCCAAACCAGAATTTAAAGTAGTTATCCTTTAAGGAATAAATTGTATTCCTGCTTTTTTCCTTCACAGTTACGGGTTTTAGTAGTTCTATCAATTCCAGCTCTTCTAAGGTGTTCAAATATCTCGTTAGAACTGTTCTTTCAACCCCCAAGGCATTTGATATCTCATTTAACGTATTTTTGCCGGCAGATATTTCTTTTAATATGGAGAAATACGTTTTAGGCTCTCTTAACTCTTCTTTCAGTATTATATCTGTTTCCTGATAAAGCAGGGAGCCCCTTGTTGCTATTGCCGCTTTGGCATTTTCGTACACGGTTTTGCTGCCGTCAAACTCAAGAATATACAAAGGTATGCCGCCGGTGCCCTTTATCCGGGCTTCCGTGCCCTATACAAAGAGAGCGTGCCGAACACCGTCGCATATCTGGTTGTCTCTTCAACTTCCTCAAAACCAGCCTCGCGGAACATCTCAGGTAGCAAGCCCTTTATATTATCCAGAGTGTCCTCAAACAATCCCAAGAAACGTGATATTAAGTACATCAGGACATTTTGCGGCTTCCCGAAGTCGGCGATATGCATTTCCCCGCCGGGCTTGAGTACCCTGAATACCTCTCTAAATGTACGAGCTTTATTCTCATGGGTCAGATGATGAATGACAAGGCTGGATACGACACGGTCAAAAAAGTTGTCGGGATACGGCAGTTCAAAAGCTGACCCTTGATCTAATTTTATATCCACGCCTGCCTTTTTAACTTTCAATCTTGCTATATCGAGGATTTTGGGATCGATATCAAGCCCGATAATCTCAACTTCTGGATAGGTCTTCTTGATGAGGATGGTCAGTGTTGCTGTACCGCAGCCCGAATCAAGCACCCTGTGGCTTTTCTCGAGCCTCATTTGCTCAATCAGGCGGCGCTTGAAGGTAAGTTCGCGGATGGTCAGTCGCATCACGAGGTCATAGAGCGGGGTCAAAAATTTGAATCCGAGGGCGGGGATGAATTTTGGGGGAGGTTGGGGCATGGTTTTACAAACAGAAATTGCAAAATTTTATTTTAATCAAAGATTTCCCTCTCTCTCAATCAGTATTTTTACTTCTTTTTTCAATTCGGGAATATCTTTTTTTACTGTATCCCAAACAGCGTCTAAATCCACACCAAGATAATCATGAATCAGCTTATCTCTCATTCCAGCCATTTTCCTCCATGGTATATCAGGATATTTTTCTCTTATCTCGGTGGATACTCTTTTTGTGGCTTCCCCTACTATTTCAATCTGCCTTACCACACCATCCTGAACCAGACTGTTATCCATAAAATCATCATAGTTCAGTCCTTTGATATATTCTTCGATTCGGGATATAGCGTCCAAAATATGCTTTAAATAAACAATATCATCTTTCTTCATTCGTAAATTACCTTCATTTCCTTTTTAATCCTGCCAATTAAATAAGGGCTTATGGATTTTTCAGTCAGTAAATCGACCTTCATACCAAGTGCATCAGACAGCTCCTGCTCTATTCCCACAATATCAAGTAGACTTTTCCTCTCTGAAAATTCGACAAGAATATCTATATCGCTCTTTGGCTTTTCTTCTCCTCTTGCGTAAGATCCAAAGATAGCTACCTTTTTTACGCCGTGTTTTTTAATGAGAGAGATGATTTTTTTAAAGAGGTGTTCTTTGTTCACTTTCATAATTATTCAATGCCGTTTTGGGATATTAAGAATTTCGGGTACACCATATAATCTAAAATGCAAAATATCAGGCTGATGGCAAGCTAATTTCAAACTCCTCGCCATTGAGTTTGCCATGTAGATAATCTATTGTTTGTTCAATAATCTCAAGATCACCATAATCAAACTCCTTGTGATGGTTAGGGCAAAGAACGAGAAGATTACCCAACACACTTCTGCCACCCTCGGATACCGGTTCAATATGTGCAACTTCTATATAGTATCCTCCATCTTTTTTAGGTATTCTCACATTGCAATTCGGAAATTGACAGCTAAAGTGACAGAGATCCTTAAGAGCCTTTACCAGTATGGTATCATTTCTGATTGTTTGAGAAACTATCTTTTTAATCCTTGCAGAAGGGATTCCAGCCATTACATTATTCAGTTGACGCAATCTTTCAATTGGTATGCCATCCGGAATAATTTCGTCTAGTGTTGAATCATCAGCGATTTCCATCTCCAACCATTTTTGTGCTATTTCGTGCTCACCTGAGAGCCATCCTTGCTGTGGAAACTTGAATTCATCAGGTTTAGGTAAATTTAATCTTTGAAGCGATTTAACTTTAAAAACAAGACAAAAGCCCTGTGAAGGTGCCTCGGTATAGTAAGACTGTTTATCGTCAATTTCACCGAATCTCTTTTTGATTTTGCGTTTTGCTTCCTCTTTGCTATCATATGAAAATCTATCAACATCTTCAACGATAGTTCTCCAAACAATACTTTTTTCTGCAGACTCATACCAGTATAAGACAGCATCTATATTCAATTCATTTATAGGCCAGTACTGTTTTCTCCACATATTGAACCAAGGTCCATCAGCCATCTCGGCGGCTGATGGAGGCAACTTAGGTCGACTTGTAATGAACTTCATATTTATTTTACTAATAATGGTAGGGCACTTTCTTACACCTTCCTCTCCCTTGCCGCCTTCAGCATTAACTGCATCTCAGTCCTCGCCACCATCTCTCTCACAGTCTCCACCGCATCAATATTTGCAGAAATGCTTGTTATCCCAAGCTCCACAAGCCGCTTTGCCACCTTCGGATTGCTGCCAGCCTGTCCGCAGATGCTCGTCTTCACGCCTGCCTTATTGCATTCGGTGATAACATACTCGATGAGCTTCAACACGGCAGGATGCATCTCATTATAAAGATGCGCCACATGCTCATTGTTCCTGTCCACAGCGAGAGTGTACTGGGTGAGGTCGTTGGTGCCGAAGCTCACGAAATCCAGGCCTTCTGCTATGAAATCATTGATTATGAGCGCGGCTGCGGGGATCTCAACCATTATGCCGATGTCGATCTTATCAATATCCAGCCCCTTTGAGCGCATGAACTCCTTCGCCCGTTTCAGTTCCGAGGGATGCTGCACAAGGGGAATCATAATCCCCATATTGCTGTATCCGCGCTTGATGAGTTCCTTGAACGCCTTCACCTCAAGATCGAAGTGCTCGGTATCGAGAAGGTCGCGCCTTATGCCGCGGTATCCCAGCATCGGGTTCGGCTCTATTGGTTCGCCTTCTCCGCCCTCCATTGCCCTGAACTCATCCGTGGGCGCATCCAGCGTCCGCACCCATACAGGCTTCGGATAGAACGCATCCACAACGGTCTGGATACGCGAAACAAGCTCATCGACGTATTCATCCGCTTTACCTTCCTTGATGTACTGCTTCGGATGTTTGGGAAGACCGAGAATCATGTGCTCGATACGCAGAAGCCCGACACCGTCAGCCTGCGTCTCGACCGCCCTTTGCGTGGCTTCGGGGATGGAGACGTTCACCTTGACCTCTGTAGCGGTGATGGGTTTGGATTTTGCAAATGATAATTGCATCTGCGGCGGCGGAGTTATAGGTGCAACGGTATCTTTCTTACCTTCGAACACAAGCCCTTTCTCGCCGTCAACCGTTATTTTCATATTGTCGGTCAGTAGTTCTGTCGCCCTTCGCGTTCCGACAACAGCCGGGCAGCCCAGCTCACGCGAAACTATAGCTGCATGGCATGTCATCCCGCCCTCGTCAGTCACTATAGCGGCTGCGCGCTTCATGGCAGGGACCATATCCGGGGTTGTCATGACAGCCACGAGTATGTCGCCTTCCTTGACCTTTCCGAGTTCGGTCACGTCTGAGACGAGTTTTGACTCGCCATAAGCCATCCCTGGCGATGCGCCCAATCCTTCAAGCAGGGCGGACGTCGCTACTTTTTCCTTCACATCTTTTTTCTTCTTTATGGTAGTTATGGGTCTTGACTGGAGGATGTATATCTCATTATTTTTAATTGCCCATTCCACATCCTGGGGAGTCCCGTAAAGGTCTTCGACAACTTCCCCGAACCCGACCAATTTCATTATTTCATCATCATCAAGTACAATGGCATTCTTCTTATTCTCAGGTACGGGTATATCAATCGTTTTACCCGTATGCATGTCCTTTGTATGCATGATATTTTTAGTAGCTATCTTGCGCTCAAGGATTTTTCTTGCCTGCTTATCCACAGAATAATAATCCGGAGAAACCGAACCTGAGACCACGGTCTCACCGAGCCCCCATGAGCCTTCGATGATCGTGATGGGTTCCCCTGTTGCAGGGTGGGATGAGAACATGACGCCTGCTTTCTCAGCATCCACCATCATCTGGACTACCGCGCACAGGTTCACTTTCCTGTGGTCAAACCCCTGCTTGACGCGGTAATAGATGGCGCGTGCCCCGTAAAGCGATGCCCAGCATTTCTTGACCGAATCAATTATGTTCTGCTCTCCCCTGATGTTGAGGAAAGTATCCTGCTGGCCCGCAAAACTGGCATCAGGCAGGTCTTCCGCTGTGGCGCTGGAACGCACTGCTACGAAAACCTCGAATTTCTCTTCTTCGTCCTCCTTGAGAATTCTCAGGTCTTTTATTTCTTTGAATCCCTTTCCCTTGAGCTGGTTGGAAAGCTCTCTCTGGCACAGTTCCCTGTATTTTGACCTTATGCTCTCTTCAATATCGGCAGGGATACTTGCTTCCATGATTATCTTTTTTGCGTTCTTCTCGGCTTTCCTCAGGATATCCGCATCATCAACATCCACTTCAAGCGACCTGAAAAGCTCGTCGCTGATGCCATTCTCATCTATGAACCTGCGAAAAGCCTGCGCTGTCACCGCAAACCCGCCAGGTACGGGCAGTTCTGCGCGTATCATCTCACCTAAACTCGCACCTTTTCCGCCCACTATAGCTATATCCTCTTTCCCAACTTCTTCAAGCCATACGACCGAATCATTTGCCATATTCTTTCTCCTTTAACGACTTTTGAATTTTATTGAGCTTTTTATCGTAACTTTCAACGCCAAGTTTTAACATAAAAGGCAGTTTTTCCCGTGAAAAACCGAACTCCTTGGCGATGTTTTCAAGAAAATATACATCCATTCCCTTATGCTGCGCCCTCTCGACACGTACAGCTTCGATCAGTGCCACTGCTTTAATAAAGGCTTTGACGAAATCAAAGGTAGGTGTCACAGTGCCGTTCTCGATACGCGATATTGACTCCCTGCGCAGGTCCATTAATTCCCCCATATCCTCTTGAGACATATCATATCTCATCCTGTACTCCCGTATCACTTCCCCGGGGTCCAGGCTCAGAAGGATCTCCGCTGCAACGTCTTTCTCAAAAGAGATCAGCCAATCGGGCGTGTATATTAAAGGCTTTGATGATAATTTCAAGCAATCCTCCAAATAAATGTTACATCATATGTCTCATTTATTTGCAAGATGTATAAGGATGGCTTCTTATTTAAATATTTCTTATTACTCCCGTTAAATTACATGATTTATCATGTCACTTTTTCCCGGAGCCTCTTTTCCCAAAGCTGGCTTTTCTTAGCCTGGTATTCTGGTCGAAAAGTCCCATGAAAATCTTATTTTGTTTTGTTTCCCTGCTGTATTCGTCAAGCTGCCCCTCAAGTTCCCGTATCTTATCCTGGAGCTCATCTATCTTTGCATCCTTTTCTTCAAGCTCCTCTTCCAGGTTCTTAATCGTGACCTCCCGGCGATGTATTGTAAATTCCATCTTTTTCTTATCAGCCGGGTGTATAGACTGTACGGGTCTCCTGACCTTTATTTCGACCTTTTTTTCAAGTTCAGGTGTGGCTTTGCCCGGAACGGGGGCAGAAAGAAGGGACTCATCCACCTGTCTCCCTTTCAGTTTCTCGATATACAGCCTGGATATCCGGTGTTCCTCGGCAGAAAGGGTCCAGGAAGTTCCTTTATAGCGCTTTTCCTGGCATGCAAGATCAAGCAGCCTGTTTGTGGCAGGTATGCCCAACCAGCCAATGTTCTTATAATAATCTAAGAGACCGGGCAGGTTGTTTTGACCTACCCTCTCAAGCATGAACCGGAGCCACTTTCGTTGAGTCTCTATCGATATATCTGTGAGTTTTTCCAGCATCCTACGCGCTGCTGTGCCAGAATTGCTTCGGCATGTCCATCGCCAGCTTTAATGCGCCATCCGCGCCACCGAAAACAGGGTCGGTGCATTTAAAGACCTTGCCGCCGTCGATGAGTTCAAGCTCACGTTCCAGGACCTTGTCAAGCTGTCTGATCTGGCTGCCTCCGCCTGCCAGCCAGATGTTGGAGCGCAGAGCATCCTGGAAATCAGGGTCATATGTAGAGATGAGCCTTGAGATCCCGCCCACGATATCAGGCAGTATGGATTCACATGCTTTCTTCATTTCCTGTGTAATTGTGAGTTTCAATACGGAAGAATCGACCGGGACATCCATGATAAGCTCTTCTTCCGGGTCGCCTACAAATGAATGCTGGTCTTTCCACCGCTTTGCCATTTCGGTTGTTACCCGGACATTTGTATACTGGTCTGAGATATGCTTCACAAGTTCCTTATCAATGAAGTTCCCCGCCTTATTGGTACTGATCTGGTCATCAGGTTCGGGGAGCGTGCCGTGGACGCGGCATAGATCGGTGGTGCCTGCCCCGATATCGACTACCAGGGAATGCTCAAGCTGCCCGATATTATAAGCCACGCAGAATGGTTCGCTTGCTACCATTATACCGTCAAAGAACTCCTTTGCCATCTCGGTTATTATCTTTTTGCTCAGCACGCTTGCCTGTGCAGGCACTCCTACGATAGCGTACTTCTTGGCATTATTGGTCGCATCTACAGAGTTCAGTACATAATCAAGCAATCCCTTTGCAGCTTCTATGTCCTCTCTCTGGTTTTTCAACACGCCGTTCTCGATCGGTTTGTATATATTAAGAGCGACCCTGTGGTGGATCGCTTCCTCTCCATACAGATGCTCTTTCTGCAGGAATTTTGAAGCGACAGCGTCTTTGGGGCTTCCTACCACGGTCAGAATGCTGTTCTTCTTACCATCGCTGGTCGAGATGGCTGTATGGTTTGTTCCCAGATCGATTCCTATATACATGGTCTTACCATCAGCACTTGCTGATTCAGTAGCGATTTTGTTAGCTTTACTTTTTGATGCCATAAGCTTTCCTCATTATAATTATTATGGTAATCATATAATTAGTGTTGTGCCTAAATATATAGTTTACGTAACCTGAACCAAAAAGTAAATGTGCCTCTGCATAGCGGTCATTTTTTACGGTAAAATCCTAAAAAATGCCGCAGCGTATTGAATAAAGCGATTTGGCAATTTAGCAGTCAGTTTTGCGCTTTAACAGTTACATCGGTTATCTTCCAAGCGCAGCATGGGCATTTGAAAGATGCCTTGCTGCCAGCGCACCGATTAATGACAACTCACCTGCCAGTATAGCCGCTGCGATTATCTCGGCAAGCTTCCTGGCGTTCGTACCGGGCGGGTTTCCTGCCCCTGCTACCCCAAGCATATTCAGGCACTCCTGCTGCGTGCCTATGCGCGTTCCCCCTCCCACAGTTCCCACAGCCAGCGACGGCAATGTAACAGAGCAATAAAGCCCGTCATCTGCGGGTTCCATCGTTGTTATGGCATTGCTTGCCTCAACAACATGCGCCGGATCCTGCCCGCATGCAATGAACATGGCTGCTGCGATGTTCGCAGCGTGGGCGTTAAAGCCGAGCGAACCCGCGCGCGCCGAGCCCAACAGGTTTTTCCTGTAATTCACCTCAGCCATTTTCTCAGGTGTCGTGTGGAGTTTTTCCATAATTATTTCCTTTTCGATTATTACATCGGCAGATACGGTCTTTCCCCTGCCCATTATAACATTGATTGCAGCAGGCTTCTTATCCGTGCACATATTACCGGACAGCGCAACGAGGTCAACGTCGTTCTCTTCAAGAACGAGGTCAACTGCCGCATCAGTAGCAATAGTGACCATATTCATGCCCATGGCATCCTTCGTATCATAGGCGAACCGCAGGTAAACGCTCCTCCCGGCCACGAACGGTTCAACAGAAAGCAACTCCCCGAAACGCGTCGTTCCTTCGGCTCTTTCTTTCAGGCGCTGGAAATGCCCGGAAACCCATTCCACAAGATTTTTTGCACCGATCACGTCTTTTGCCCTGAAAACAGGGGCGCGCGTCATCACATCCCCGAATATCCTGACGTTCGCACCGCCAGAGGCTGAAATGACGGAGCATCCCCTATCGGCGCTTGCGACAAGCGCGCCTTCGGTGGTAGCAAGGGGGATGTAATAATTTCCATTTGCGTATTCTCCTTTCACCTGCAGCGGCCCCGCAACTCCCAGAGGGACCTGGACTGCACCTATCATATTCTCGATGTTGTGTTTTGTTACGTCCTCAGCGTCAAATGAAAAATTGCTTATATGTTTGAGCTCTGTCCCTGTAATTTCGGAAACCGCTGTTCGCCGCAGTTCAATCGCTGCTCCGGCATCAAGCATGTGACCGACCTCGTGGAAGCTCACATCGCCCTTTTTGAGTTTTTCAAGGAGTACCCTGTCCATAAGAGGGCGTTAATTGGTTTTGGTATTTAAAAAGATAACAGATTCACAGGTTTATCACAAGCTGTCCTTCCTCGCAATACTCAAGCATCAGGTCGGCGACTTCAAAGGAATGTATCATTTCAACGCCTTCGATGAGTTCATCTTTTTCAAACCCTATCATTGCCGATGCAAGTTCGCAGCATTTGAATTTCACTCCCATTTCCATACATTCCCTGACGCGCTCATCATACGGGGGCGTGCCCTGCTTCCCTTTTTTAGCGAGGATGACTCCCATCGGTCCCCAGAGGACGACCACCACGTCTATCCCTTTCTTGCGAAAGTATTTCGCGAACCGCAGTATCTCCATCGGGCTTGTGCTCTCATACACCATGTTCTTAAGGAACAGGAGAACTTTTGTGACCTTCCTTTCGGGCATCAATATATACTTTGGAAGAGAAGGTATTTAATCCCTGCTCATGCGCAGCTTAACGCTTACTTTTCTGCATCATCTCGTCCAGCAATTCCTTTGCCCTGTCAGCCCTGACCTTCCTTTCTTTGACCATTATCTCTGCTATCTTATCCACCATATCTCCTGTGGCGCCTGCCTGGATAGCGACGTTCCTTGAATGAAGCCCCATATGTCCCCTCTGGATGCCTTCTGTGGCAAGGGCGCGCATGGCTGCGAAATTCTGAGCCAGTCCCAGCGCAGCAAAAACCTCGCCCATTTCCGTCGCCGTTTTTACGCCGAGGATTTTAACAGCCGCGCGGGCGATCGGGTTTGTCTTTGTTGCGCCGCCGACAAGACCTACTGCCATGGGCATCTCGATAGTGCCCACAAGGTCTCCGTTTGCGTTCTTCTCGTAGCAGGAGAGAGGGCGGTAGACTCCGCTGCGTGAGGCATATACATGCGCTCCGGCTTCGATGGCTCTGGTATCGTTCCCGGTAGCAAGAACAGCCGCAGTCACGCCGTTCATTATGCCTTTGTTGTGTGTTGCAGCACGGTACGAATCTCCTGCCGCGAAGTGATACGCAGCAAGAATGCCGTCCACGACATCTTCGCCGCCTATGGCTTCCTTTGTGAACACCGCCCTGGCTCTCATTATGCGCTTGTCCGCGAAATTCGAGATTATCCGAAGATATACCCTGCCGCCTGCTAATTCTTCAATATACGGGGCGACCGTTTCAGCCATCGTATTCACGGCATTGGCTCCCATGGCATCCCGGCAATCCACCATCAGGTGCGTGATCACCATCTTACCGCCCGGCGTATCGATGACCCTTACTTCCACGTCTTTTGCACCGCCTCCGAACTTCACCAGTACAGGATCAACCTCGTTCGCGCGCCTGATAATCTCATCCTTTTTCTCAAGTATGTTCATCCTTGCGCCGCTTGGGTCTGCAATCCCCACAGCCTGTATCTGGCCTATCATAACAGGACCTGTGCTGCTCGTTGTGAATCCGCCTCCATCCCGCGCCATCTTTGCCGCATTGCTCGCCGCAGCTATGACCGAAGGTTCTTCTATCGCCATCGGGATAAGATAGTCTTTCCCGTTGATCTGGAAGTTGACAGCTACGCCCATCGGCACTTCCATGACGCCTATTAAGTTCTCGACCATGCGGTCTGCGGCATCAAGGGACAGGGCGCCAGCGGCGCTGATGCTTGAAGCCTCTTCTTCTGTGAGACCTGAGAATTCGGATACGATCTTGAGCCTGTTTTCCGGGCTTAGCTTGTAGAAACCTGAGATTTTAGACGTTTTAGCCATGATACACCCTCAAGAGGACTCAAAAAGGCAGGGAAGTATAAATAGATTTTCGGCTGTTGGTCGAGGCTTCGAAACGTATATATTGGGAGAACATTATTAGAGAAAAGCCTTTTTCGGGCTGGTAGCTTAGACAGGCAGAGCGTCGGACTCTTAATCCGACGGCCGTGGGTTCAAATCCCTCCCAGCCCGCTACTGATTTTAATTTTAACAGAGCTCAAAATAATAAGCAAAGGTACCATACCTCAAATTTTATTAATGTTCAAGATAAGCGGTTGCATCTTTAACAAACTAAAGATGCCTGAGACGTGGCGAAATACTTTTAGGAACAATCTGACTAACTATATAATTAGCCAATTATATTGCAATAAAGATTCTAGTTACTGTTAGCTAAATGTTATTCAAACCCTTATTTTTATTTTGCCATCCATTAAAGATATAATTTCTCCTGTTTCTATTTTTATAGGTTGGATGTTTTTCATGGTTATTGAATTATTGCCAATATCAGTAACTTGGAATTCTCCATATTTATCCCCAACTATAATCACTTTCTGATCCCTGTATTGGACAATATCAAACACCAGTTCATCTTGATTCACTTGCTTTGGGTAGATAATTATTGTCTTATATTTTTTATAATCATCTATTTCCTTCCAATATTCTATTGGTGAATCGCCTGCTGCCATAATATTCTTTACAGTTATATTATCTTTAGAAATAATAAATTGTAAACTCTGGTTTGTGATTTTTTCCAATGTAACTGCATAGCCTTCCTTGATCTTAAAAGTCTCATTTATTTTTAATTTTTTATCTTTCATATCCAAAATAACAGGATATAGAAAGTTTACCATAGCCGGAAGTATTTTTTCATACGTTTCTCCCAGAAAGATGATTTTGTTTTCTTCGCTGGGCGTCGTATATATCGCATCCCCCGGTTTCACACTATCTTTCAGGATTTTTAACTCAAGCTTTTCTCCGGTATCAAATCTATACGAAATAATATCTCCATTCTGTTGTTTAGTATAATTTTGTGGCACAATAGTAACTGTAACATTAGGTTCAAGACCGTAGTTTAGGGCAGGAATATTTGTAGCAGGAATGATCTGAAATGCAAAAGCTCTATAAGTCTCATTATTTTTATAAAGCAAGAATTCAAGCTTCGGGTAACCGTCCGTAAGATTGGGAGTAAAAGAAATAGTCTGGTTAAAACTACTGCCACTGTTCAGCCTTATCTCCTTACTATAAATTTCCTCTCCTGTCAGGCGAACTTTTATCTCATAATCTATAGTCTTACCTTCGTGATTTTCAAGCATTATTCTGTAAGAAGCTGGTTTTCCATAGAATATTTCACTTTCATTTACTGCGTAAAATGCTGTAGTTAGCTCTGGCTGAGACTGAGATTTTTCTCCAGCAAGTTTTATTAAGGCAAAACTAGCTCCTATTCCACCTACCACAGCGATTATTATGAATAGTATGGGCACAAATTTTCTCAGTTTTTCACCTCCGTATTAAACATTAATTACCTGCTTCCATATAACAATACCTTCGCCATTAAGGAGTATT
>NZ_FZMP01000226.1 GCF_900196725.1 Candidatus Methanoperedens nitratireducens
AGCATGAGACTTATGACGGTACAACTCCTCCACTTACTCCAATACACCCGCACATTTAAAATTATATCGACGGTGCGCCTGACATCGTCGAGCTTGTGAAGTTGTTAAGAGTAATCACTGCAAAGAACACCAGTAACGCAAAGCGCGGCAGCAGAAATCTTTGCGAGCTTTGAGAGCTTTGAGAGCTTTGCGGTGAAGTCGTAGCGTCGCTCTGCAGATCAATTGATACCAATGATAAGAAACATCTATGCAAGATTATTAAAGTAATTGAAGACTAATTATAATTATTACCTTTGATATAACTGAAATAGAAACATAAAATAAGGCAAAAATAAAATGAAGACTAAAAGCATAAAAATCGAAAGAAGTATAGAAGAAATTATCGAAATACTGAAGAACTTCGACTTTATCCATAGCGTTCTTCTTTTTGGCTCGCGCGCAAGAGGAAAAACCGGAAGAGATACTGATATCTGCATCATCCCTTCAAGAGAACTCAGCCTGAGAGACCGATTATCAATTGATTCTGCTGTACCCTCTGGTGTGGACATTTCAATATATTTTGATCTGCCTATCCATATCAGAAAGAGGATTTCCGAAGAAGGAAAGGTGCTTTATACAAAAGATATGTACCATTTGCTGACCCTTTTCAAGGAGAACGATTCAGAGTACAGCGGCTATAAGCGGTACAGGGAATATTACAACAAAGCGATCAGGGAAACAATGAGAAAGAGAATTAACAGGCGGGCTGGTTAAAGTGGATGTTGAGAGGGTAAAGGATAAATTAAGTGAGCTTCAGGTTTATATTGCAGAGCTTAATGAGGATCTTCCTGACGCAGAGGATGAGTATCTTGAAGAGCGCCTGAAGAGAAGAGCCTGCGAGAGAACCTTTCAGCTTGCCTGTGAGGATGTTCTGGATATATGTAACCTGATAATCGCGGGGAAAGGTCTTGGACTTCCAAAAGACAACAGGGATGCAATACAGAAGCTTGTGGATAATAAAATAATTTCCAAGAAACTTGGAGACAGACTTGAGAATATGGTGGGCTTCAGGAATCTTCTGGTTCACAGGTACGGTAAGGTGGACGACTCAAAAGCCTATCACTACCTGAGCGAAGAGATAAGTGATCTTTATGAATTCGCTGAAATAATTGGAAAGTTGACTTTTAAAGAATAACTGCAGTCTAATGTCTAAAGTTTAAAATTTTATCAACGCCAGTAACGCAAAGCATGGGAGTGTAACGTTAATGTCCAGAGACCTGTCGGGG
>NZ_FZMP01000225.1 GCF_900196725.1 Candidatus Methanoperedens nitratireducens
GTAACGTTCTACGGACATTACAAGAACTGGCATAAAGTGGCTATTGAGAATCTGATGAAACGTCTTGATGCGAACGGGAAAAATGTACCGATTCCATGGTTAGGGAATAGAAAAATTGAGGTCAGATTTAAATAGGGTTGTAACCTAAATTATGGCGTGGAAATCCCTGTGTTTACTTTGATAAATAAATTGATAATATTATTAATAATATTAACTATAGCTGTAGCCAATACCCAAGCAGATGATACATCGAATGAGATTGTAACAAAACAACTTTTCTTAGGAAATATACCTAAACAAATGATTGTAGGAGAGGCTTATAATATTGATGTATTTGTCCAAAATAACTTAGATATAGATAGTAATTTTCAGGTTATGCTATTCTTGCCTAGTACGTATTTTTATCCGACTAATGCAATCCAAACTATTAAGCTTAACAAGGGAGAAACTCGTAAAATCAAATTTTCTATTACCCCTATAAAAAAACATACTGGTATTCAAACAATTAAAGCTGTATTATTCTCTGTAAATAAAAAAAATACACCTTCTGAGTTGGGTTTTATTTCTACTAATTCTACCAATAATTCTACGAACGAGGTTTTTCAAACCAAGGAACTTGATGAAGTCGAAACTGAAATATTTTCAATCAAACAAAAATTTGATATTGAATATATCTATCTGATCATCATTGTAACTTTATTGGTTTTTGTGCTTTATTGGGCAATACGAAAGAAATTAGGGACTTTTTAATACAAAAACATAAACATCATTTTTTAGAATCACTAAGTCATAGTACTTTCTTATATTCATTTGATCCTGCCTTGTTGCTAAGAACTGGTAGTTAAATCCTTTTACCACTAAAAACCTTGGCCTGATAGCTTCCAAGACTTTTGTATCAACCCCTACTATTATTTTACCATTGATTTTGTCAATGTTATAAAAATTAAATAATATATTATTATTTTTTCTAAATCGTATTTATTAGTTGTTATAAGATATTCTAAATAAATAGTAGCATCCGTAGCAACTAAATCGTTTTCATTAATATTATTAATTATATATTTAGCGGCATATTCGTAACCACTTATTTTCCACTCAGAATCTTTATTGAGCGCTGGGGCTGTAGCTCCTATAAATATGAAAGAAATAATAAAAATAAATGAGAATAGCAGCAGGGCTCTATTTAATAATGATTTATAAGCATTAATATAAATATTATTATTTTTAACTGAATTGATTGAAACTATAGTTAGCTGTGAAAGCATAATTAAAAATGCTGGGAATACCCATAACTGATAGTTTTGATGTCGTGTCCCATAGAAGAACACGAAGGCATTAAACACCATATAAAAAACCAATAGATATGAATAATTAGATTTTTTGATATTTAGGGCGTAATAGAAGATTGTAACAGGAAAAAGAAATTGAGCTGCAAGTTGAAAAATAAAAAGCCAAGGAAGAGATTCAGTCGCCAGTCCATTAGAATCCATGATTGTGCTAATATACTGATTAAAACCTGACACAATCATTCCAAGAAGTGATGGGTATTGAATATAAGTTGGATTTCCAATTTTGAATCTTCCAAATAATTGAAAAAAGAAAGGGTTTACTGAGTTTATAATTATCTGAATTAAAAATGGTGAAAAAACTAATAATGAAACTAAAAAAATAATAATGTAGCGTCTCTCTAGTAATGATGTAATGGATAGATGTGACCTTTTGTTTAGATTATCCAACAAAATAAATAAAATCGATGCTAAATATAATAAGAATCCAATATATTTTGTACTAATAGCTAAACCAAGAAAAACTCCAGAAATCATTGCGGATTTTATATCAGTTGGTTTGTTATAGCTCTTCCAGAAGAAATACAGATAAGAAAAAATAAAAAAAATCAGTGGAACCTCTAGCATCACATATTTACTATATATAATATGGTAACTATAAAAGGTGAGAAGTAACGCCGACAGAATTCCTACCCTTTGGTCATATAGTTCTTTACTAAGATAATAAACAACAATAACTGTAAAGCTTCCATAAAATATAATTAAGACTCTGAAAATCTCTAAGGATCCACCAAAAAGATATGTAAGTACTGCCAGCTGGTAAGGGATTAAAGGGGGATGGTTTGTAGCCATCTGTTCCAATGGCCATCCCCAAGAATCGGCTAAAATAGAATATGCGTATCGTGAAAATCCAGTCTCATCAAGAACTACGGAAACATTCATGTAATTATAAAAACGTAAAAAAAAGCAAGGATAGTAAGTAAAATTACAACAAAAAACTCAACTTGTTTATTATAGTATGTCTTTTTTTGCATATTAATTATAGTTTCTGGAGTTCAGTAGCTAACACTTTTTAGAATACATCTCCATTAACCCTGTAATGGAGACGTATCCATGCAAACACACACATATTTGCAAGAAACCTTATTAGAACTGTTCGTAGCAATAAACTTAAAGCTCTCAAAGCCTTTAAGAATGAGACTATCCGCATTGATAGTTTGTCTTTTAGAAAATAACGAAGCTCACATCTGTAAACTTGGTGAGACCTTATCAATCAATGGTGTAAGTATGATGGCATGCATACAGCGCATACGCCGTTTTTTATCAAATAGACGGATATCACCGACCATAGTACTTGTACCTTTAATTCGTCTAATGCGTCCACTTCTTGAAAAGCTCCCTGAGATAACTTTAACAATGGATCGCACCGATTGGGAAAAACGCTGCAAGTACATAAATATCCTATCAGTTGCGATCAGTTACAAAGGACGTGCCCTCCCTTTATGTGGATGGTTTCCGGCAAGAAAGGAAATAGCTCTCTTGACCAGTGGAAACGTATCTTAGCCCCTGTCATCGAGGCATTGCAACAGATGGAATGGCTATCTGACAAGCTCATCCACATTGTCGCAGATAGGGAATTTGCCAGTCCCAAGCTTGCAGAATGGCTCAAAACCACATACAAAAACGTGGATGCAACACTGAGAATAAAAGCAAGTATGTATCTGAGCAGTACTGATTTACCAGAAACGGAGACAAAGGTAGCTTCACTGATACAGAAAATGGTCAAAGGTGACCGCTTTCTTCTATGCAATCAGATTCTAACACGAGCAAGTACCTTCCCTATGAACGTTTTGCTAACATGGGAAAAAGAATATGATGAACCGCTTGTTGTAGCAACTACTTCTCATAATCCAGAAAGTTCCGATAAAGTATACGGATTAAGGTTTGGTATAGAGCCCATGCATAAGGATTGGAAAACCAATGCATTTGAGCTTGAAAAAACAAGAGTGACTGACCCAAAGAGAATAGAAACACTCCTTATTGCAATCGCCTTTGCATATATTATATGCGTACTTGCAGGGGAACAAAAAGAAGATACAAGAGCTGTTAGAAAACCACCAAAGGGTAAGAACCGCATGGTTGGGCTTTTTCTTGACGGCATAAGGGCAATCTCAAGACATATCAGACGTGCAACTATGGAAAAATTCAGAGAATTTATTTCCGCTCTTATTCTACCGTTTTGTAAAGCTTGGAATATACACCCATCCAATATATTGCCCATCTGACATACCTTAATATCTAATAATTCGTATGAATATAGATGGATGCGTTTGACGGATAGTCCTCATCTTTTTAAGCAGTATACTGCGGTAATTTAAAAGAAAAACAGCCGGGTGCTACATAGCCATGTGAATGTTGGTCTGTAGCGAAAAAACATACCTGGGATCCCAAACATCCAATTCTATTTTACTACTTAAATTATTCACTTATGGGTACCTGGTGTAAAAGTGTTAGCTACTGAAGTTTCTGGAGCTAAATTCAGACAATCAAGATAGATATCCTAGATTCTTCAATCGTTCTCTAATTTTTGCTTCATCATCTTCAGAGAATTGAGTAGATTCGTTCATATCCGCTTTATCTAATATATCAGTATACCTGACTGGATTGTTTTCAGTATACATAGGATTGAATGCGTCAAGAAGAACTTTTCCATCCATATCTTTTGGTATCGGAAGACCCATTAAATACAAAATTGTTGGGGCAATATCTTCAATTTCCGCACCCTTTAGTATAAAATTCTTTTTTATATTATTACCTGTCAAAATAACAATCCCATTCATCCTGTGTGTACCAGAGATATCCTGAATAACTGAAGGTTCCATTAGTTTATTAGTTCTGAATGCGGAAAAAAATGGCGGGAAATAAGCATTTACATCTCTTCCTATGTAAGCCATATCTTTCATAATAACGGCAATATCCGGGGCATTATCGCTATATTTTCCAGAGAATACTTCCTTTGTAAGAACGTAATCCAATATATTTTCATTGGTATCAGGATCTTTAATTTGATTTAGCTCGTTAGTGACTTCTTCTATTACTTTTTTATACTCATCTCCTTTTTGGACTATTCCATAAGGCTCCCTTCCGTTCAAATTAATATATATTGGGCTTATGAATCCAATAGAATATGCTTTAGTTTGCGACCAATCTACGTCTGAATAAGAAAGGAATGGATTGGGTATTGATAATCTTTTTAGTCTCTTCTTTTTACTTGGGCTTCCAG
The DNA here is from genome assembly GCF_900196725.1 of Candidatus Methanoperedens nitratireducens. Taxonomy (GTDB): domain Archaea; phylum Halobacteriota; class Methanosarcinia; order Methanosarcinales; family Methanoperedenaceae; genus Methanoperedens; species Methanoperedens nitroreducens_A. Next base: position 4,570 of record NZ_FZMP01000225.1, read on the forward strand.
TCCCACCGACATTTTTATTATCCGTTTTATTATTTTTCTTATTTTCAAGTAAACTCAGTATCATTTTCCGTGGGATAATTTTTAAACAATTATCAACCGTGAATCCTCTTTTAAAAAGCCAATACTTTAGTTGTGGAAAAAAGTCTCCTTTTATTTTCATTAAACCTTTATCTAATAAAAAATTATTAAAATATACGTATTTATATAAAGGACCAACCCCGTGATCGGACATTACTATCACACTAACATCATCCGTTATATTCTGAAGGATTTTTCCAACGACATCATCTACATTTTTATATACTTGGAAAATAGCTGAGCCGTATTTTTTCTCCAATTCTGGATCATGATTTGGATGGTTCTTGTCCATATACTTCCAAAAAAATGACATACAAGGTCTACCGCATGTATCTCTATGAAAAAAAACTCCCATTCGTATTTTTTCATTAAGTATAATGCAGTGTTTTTTTGGCTTTCCGTTAATTTTACCAATTCGCTAAGGTAGATGTCTTCTTTGCCGCTTCCATCTTTAAACATTTCATTAATGGTTATCCTGAAATCATTAATTTGTTTCATTAGTTCTGTTTTTATATCTGGAGGATATGTAAAATCGCTTGAAATTGATGGGGTCGTTATGACATCAGATACCATAATCCCATTTACTTCCTCAGGGGGATACGTCATAGGGTAATGCACAACGATTAGTTTCTTTTTTTCTTTGCTTAGAAGATTCCAGACAGCGTCGCATTTTCTATCTTTGCTGTCAACGGGCTGCAGATCAAAATAACTGTTCTCCCTGCGCTCCGTAAATTCAAAAAGACCGTGTTTTCCAGGATTTTTTCCCGTTGCAGCAGAGGTCCATGCAGCAGCAGTTATAGGAAGTCGTGAGAAGAGTTCCCCGCTTGCACCATCTTCAATTAGTTTTTTCAGATTAGGTAAATCATTGATCCAAGGATTTATTAAATCAAGTGTTGCAGCATCGATTCCTATCATAATTATTTTGTTTTTTCCCGTCATGATTCACACTCTTTATAACAGCTAAAATTTTGATATCTCTATCGTATGACTTAATAACGTACATGGAAAATCCATTGTGTGGATTACAGGATATGTGAAATAACATCTCAGTAGATAAATATTGCTATCGGAGATTTTTTATAGATTTAGTTATATGTGTACAATAATTAAATTCTTGAATATAATGATTCTCCTGGGTATCATTGAATTTGGTGAACTTATTGATATTTTTCACACAACGTTTAAACGTAAAACTTATACTTGTATAGATTATTAAAGCCAGCAGAATACTCCCATTTATATTATGTCAAACATTAACGAAAACACGGAATTAAAATTAATTAAAGATATAATTTTTGATTTTAGGTTTACTTTTGATCTGATAACTGCTATGGTTTTTCTTTTGACTGGTTTTATTATATCTGGTGCCAATTCGTCAACATTAAATTCCATAATGACTATTTTCATCATGTATATTTCCTCATTCCAAGCGCATTTATTTAATCATATTAAAGATAACCAGGGAGATATTTTAAATAAAAAAAGTATGGGCAATATCAATACTAAGATTAATCGCTATTACAATTTATTTTGGATTTTATTTTTTATACTTGTTTTTTTGCAAGCTTTTTATTTAGGTAATCCGTATATTACCATCTTCTGGATAGTTTTGGCTTCTATCAAAATTATATATTCGGCAGCGCTAATGAAAAAAGGTTGGCTTGGGATTATATCTATTTCAGTTGCATATGTTGCGTATTTCTACTATGGAATTGCTCTAGGTGGAACGCAAAATATTTCTGAAATTGTGGCTTATTCATCGATAGTATTAATTTTTCTATTGGGCACTACGCCGTTAAAAGATATTGGAGATCTAAAAGGGGATGCAGCGGTTGGGAAAATAACTCCAGCCATCATTCATGGAAGTAATCTTTTAAATGTATTGTCAAAAATTTTATTAGTGGCTCTTATTTTAAGCCTTTACTTTTCATATTTATATCCAAAATTTTGGTATATATATATTCAAGCTTTAATTTTTAATGTAATATCGGTGGTATTTCTACATCGTGGTGCCAAAGAAATGTGGGGTATTGTTTTTCAACTGAGGATGTATTTTATATCTATTGCACATTTGTGGGTACTGATTATATTAATTGGAAATAGGATTTAAAAATGTTCACCAGACGAAATATAGCTCTTTGTGCCTCCAGTGTAGCTGCGCATATTGGAGGAAATGGAAGATACATAAATTCTCTAATAGAAAGCTCAAGCAAAATGCCATCACTAAATCTGGACGTTTATGCGATAAAGTATGAAATAAAATCAAAACGCTTAAGAAAAATATGTTACTTAAAAAGAAACGACAATATTAATTATATACCGGTGAACGGGATTCCTTTAGCATTTCTTTTGAATTTTGCAGATCTAAGCTTTGCTTTTAACCTAATGAATAAAATTAAGCCAAAAATCACAAGTTATGACGTAATCCATTTTAATCAGATGCAGATGCCAAAAATAGTGGACTTTTTTTTAAATAATCATGAAAACATTGTATATACTCTTCATCACCCGTGGACGTTCGATTTGAAAGAGAACAATGACAAGATATTTTGGCATAGTGCCGTCAAGTTTGATAAAATAAACGCATTGAAAATTCCAAAAATTATCACGGTATCTAAAGACTCTAAAAGAAAAATTGTAAAAGATTATAATGTAATACCCGAAAAGATTCATGTCGTTTATAATGGAATTGATACAGATAGATTCAAATCTTTCGAAGATATTCAGAAAAACGAGAATCAGGTTCTCTTCGTCGGGGATACTACGAATAAACGAAAAGGATTTAATATCCTATTCAATGCATTTAAAAAATTCGTATTGAAAGAGATTCCAGAAGCGAAGCTGCATGTTGTTGGGAAACAAAAGGGTTTGGTAGATAGAAGTGTTTATTATCATACTTTCATCAGCGATGAGGAACTGGTAAAACTGTATAATTCTTCAATGCTAACTGCGGTACCATCTGTCTATGAAGCTTTCTCTTATCCGTGTGTGGAGAGCATGAGTTGCGGAACGCCTGTGGTAGCCTCCTCAAACGGAGGTATTCCTGAAGTAGTAGGGGACAATAAAACAGGATTACTTTCAGGATTAGATGAAAAAAGTTTAGCTGACAATATAGTATATCTTCTCGAAAACCAGAATGTTACCAGGGAAATGGGCAGGACTGGTATAAAAAGAGCCAGAGAATATTTCTCGCTTGAGAAAATGTTACAAGAAACTATAAAAGTGTATAACAGATGAAATACGTTTAAATCTTGGAGTTATAGCTGAAAAATTTTTTAATGTATGATTTTATACTAGAGATTTCTTCTTCTGGCAGTATTTTTAAAGTCAGAATCATAATTATGTAGAACAATAATGAAAGGATTGCTGAGATATATGTGGATATAAAATTGAATGTTAGCAAAAATATGAGAAATATCAAAGATATACAAAACATTTTTACTAAAATATTCTTATAGGAATTTGTCGGGAACAGTACATAAATATAATAAAAGAAGATGCATGAGCCCAATGCTTGGCTAAATAAAGTAGCTATACTTGCGCCCACAAAGCTATATTTTGGAATTAAAAAAAAGTTTAACAAAATATTTACTAGCGCTATCGCGGCTGTTACTATTGTGACTGTCGTCTGCCGTCCCATTGAGATGAATGTATCAAAATAAACGAAATTAAGAAAAACGAAGACCTCAGCCCATATTAATACCAATAATGCATCACTTGATGGCATAAATTCACTTCCGAATACCAACAAAACAATTTCTTTTGAAAACAAACTCGTAAGAATAGCCAAGGGAATACCGATTATGAGCATCATTTTAAACCCATGCTCGTGCAATGCTAAAAAATTGTTTTTATTAACTTTAAACTGCCGTATCATTAGTGGGAAAAATGATATCATCAATGTGACTGGGATTAGATTAAGTGTCTCAATAAGTTTAAATGCTGCAGAATAATAACCAACTGCAGTAAAATCTTTCATTAATGAAATCATGAATACATCAATTCTATGGTAAATCACAAAAAAAATCCTGCCAAGGTTAAGGGAAAAGATGGAATTACTATTTTTTTAATACAATTTAATTCAAATTTAAATATAGGTTTCACTAGTTTTCTGGAGTAGATTATATTTGCAAATAACGTGATAAAGTTAGAAATAATTATTCCTATTATCAAATGAAATATATTTCCTGCAAAGAAGATAAGTATAGCTACAAATAATAAATAGAAAATTTTTCCGATAGCATCTGAAAAAACCGAATATTCCATTTTTAAAAAAGTCTGAAAAACGGATTGATAAACTATTCTTAATGAAGATAAAAATAAAGTAATCGATGTAATGTAAATCAAAAATTTTGTGTAAGGAGGGTAATCGAGAAAAATAAGTATAATAATTGAAAGGAATATTCCCAACATAGGTAATATCGACCTAATTGTTAGTGCATTTCCAATGATTCTTTCTGCTGCACTTTCGTTTTTAGATAGTGCTCTAACTAAAACCTTATCCATTCCAGAAAGGCTTACGAAACCAAAAAAAGAAATATATATAAATACAAAAGAATAGATTCCAAAATCATTGCTACCTAAATAACGAACTAAATAAATGCTGATAATAAAATCAACAAACAAATTGAAAATACGACCGAAAAATACAATACCTGAGTTTCTAGCTGCCTGACTAATTGTAGGCATTTTAGTCCCTGTACTTATTTCTGTATAATGTTAGCGCGTATAGAGGGGCAGCTATAGAAAATAATGAGTAATAGTATTGAAGGTTCGCGAGGAAGCCTACCTTAAACTCCCATGAACCATCAGGAAGTTGCTTTGAGATGATAAAATCTATTAATTTATCGGACCGCGTTCTATCATAGTTTCCCTCTATTAAAGCCCACAAGATATGGGCGGCATCCTCAGCAGACTCTAAATCCTGTTCTAGAAGCCAGCTTAATGCTTCCTCAGTCGCCTCATTTTTAATATCATTTTTGTAGAGTGCTATGAGTGCCATGGAAGTTTCATAGATATGCGAAGAAGTATATAATCTGCTAGCCCGGAATCTTCCATTTGAATAATTATTAAGTAAAAAATTTAGTCCTTTTTTAATAGCTTTTGCCGCATTTTTCCTACCTTTAAAGTATGATAATGTAATCAAAACTCTAGAAGTTATATCTATTGATGGTCGAAAAGATTGATGCGAGTAAGCTCTAGACAAGAATCCATATCCTTTTCTATATCTACATATGAAAATGCAGATAGAATTGAATAATATTCCTACTATTGTAAGGAGTTTCTTTTTTACTATTCCTTCCAAGAATGGAGACCATGTCCATCCACCATTAGATTTTTGGCACTTTATTAGAAAATCCACTGTTTTATAATCAGTAGTATCTAAATTATTGGATATTATTTTTGCTAATAGGACTAAAGGCGTATCATCGGGATCAGGAAAATAGGAATTTGAAACATATGGGTATCCATCCCCTATATGTGTTTTGTTTAACCAGCAAATAATATCATCTATATTCTCACCAGAATTAGCGAGCGCTAAAGAACACCATGCTGTATCATATACATCCTGCCAAAGTATAGGGCGTAAACCACCATCTTCAGATATTGTTTTTTCGATCCACTCTATTGATTTTGAGGCTAATTCCTCTTCATTAAGTTGCTTTAATATATATGCCGCCCTTATAGTACATACAGTCAAACCACCATAAGAACCGTCACTGTTCAATGCTTTTTTCATAACATTTATAATTTTTTTGTTTATTTTTGCGTCTTTCTTTGATAAGAGCAAAAGAGCAGTTTCATGAAAAAACTGATAAAAAAAGCTTGTTCTATCATACCAAATTTTTTCAGGAGATAACTTGAAAAAGATTCCGTATAATGGTATCAAAGATATTTCATTTTCGGATAAATTGAAAGAGTATGTTAATTTAACATTTTTTAGTTGTTCCTTGAAAATAATTCTTTTATCGGTACCCTTCTTCTTTATTTCATTTTGACAATTGATGAACACTTCTTTAGCTAAAAACTCTTCGCCTGTTTCTTGAAGTGCTATTCCAAAAATCTCCGCTGCAATTAAGCATTTCTCCCATACTTTATTTTCGAGAAGATAGTGAGTAGCGCTTACTTTTTTTTCACCAGTTAAAACATATATCGACAGAGCCGTCGCTATATAACTTGAATTTATAACAGGAAATTCCCATGAAGATTTGCTTTTTCGATTTAACAGCCATGTCTTAGCGATATTTATTGAATGGTTTATGGTATCAGGAAAAATATTTGGATTCTGCAAATTTGATCACCAAATCAGTGTACGATAAAACGGCGGTACAATAATTTTCCCCTTACATATATGTTTTGTAAACCCAGAATTAATTTGGCATTGAACCACCTTCCCTAGTTTGAGCATGTTTTATATTTGCTAGAATCGGTTAAATTCTTAGGCCCGTGATATGGCGAATTAAACTCAGTATTTTGCGCTCATTCTCATCATAACAAATACATAATAATTATGATAATAAATATTATATAAAAAGAGTAAATATTATATATCATAAGAGTGTAAATTGGGCGAGTACATACGGTATAAACCAATTGGACGTCAACAAATGGATGGTTTGGAGCGAAATATATGTTTCCCATATTAAAAATACAGAAAAATTTGGTGGTTTTAATATTTGTTGTGCTAATAAATGCAAATATTACATCAGCAATACCTGATAATGCACAAAACGCAAACAATGTTAGAATCACATTTAAAGATGCAGAATTCTATTTTAATGCAAGCAACGGGGGGGAAATTACCGAATATTATGATTTAAAAATTGACCCGAATAAAACAAAAAATCTGGTTAATATCAGCATCCCGGGTACAATATGGGGGAATCTCTGGCCGTTATTTACCACAGGCTTTTACGATCCGTATAATGTTTCAGCTTTAAGCACCGGCGGATATTCAAAAGCAAGAGTTATTTTAAAAGAAAACTCAAGTAATCGCTTAGTTATATTCACATCATCAAAAATATCTAATTTAGACGGGGCAATTGTAAAAGATATTAAAAATAATCCTGTGCTTGTAAATACTACATGGACCTTCGATAATAGTACAGGTCTGATATTTGTAGAAAGAACGATATTCACGAACAATGATTTAATTATTCCACCCGGGTGGAGATGGTATCCTTTCTATTTCACACGTTCGAGCGGTTTCAAAAACAATGCAACCTATTATATGTTCAATACTACATTTTCAAAGACAGTCACATCCAGTCCATCGACATATATTAATAAATATAATAACTACACTCTTTTCCCCGTCAGTACAAATGGGGTTTTTGGGGTAGCAGTTCCATTTATGAACACCACTATTGAAGGCGATGGGGCACATAATATTATAATCACATATAACGCAGACGATTTATTAAAAACCGAATGGAGATCAGACAACTATAACGGTGATAAATTCCAGGTGACAGAGACGGGAGCGATCCATGAGTTTCCAACTACATTTAATATGAATTCTCACACCTATCACGCAGTTTTAGACTTCACTCATAAGCCGATAGACGAACAGAGTGTTATAAATTATGCCAAATATACAGATTCATTATTTCCAATATTTGATGTAAATTTAAGTATGGATAAATACGCGTATTCAAATGAAACTTACTCTTTAAATATAACAGGATTTTCCTATTACAACATGCCTTTAAGACCGGTATTAACTATTACTTATGAAAACGGCTCTATTTATGGCATGAAGGATTACGGAGTGCAGAGTTATTCAAAAAATCAAACATTTTCTAATAAATATTTGGACTATGCTTTAAGCCAGGATCAACCATACAATTTAACATTGAAAATACAAATACTATCGTTAACCAATGCAATCATAGCTCAATCCAATACAAAGATATCTATCCTTCCTCCGATGCAATTAACTATAACAACCGATAAACCGGTTTACAATCCAGGCGACCATTACTGGATAAACGTCTCAGGTAGGGTTAACCAGAATTTAACGAATATGACTCCTAAATTCACTGATGAAAACGACACTGGAATTAACTTGATCAAATATTATCAACCTCAAAATTATAAGACCGGTGAGACATTCGAATATACAATATTGAGCGGAACCATTCCGATGGATGAAAAACCCGGTAATCATACCTATACCATAGAAATACTCACTCCTGATAACACAAGTGTAGCCCAGGCAAATACCAGGATGTCAATCATCTCTCCAGTGGAACTGACCATAACGACTGATAAACTAATTTATTATCCAGCGGATTATTACTGGATAAACGTATCAGGGAAGGTCAACCAGAATTTAACGGGCATGACGCCTAAATTCACGGATGAAAACGATACAGGGATAAACCTGATAAAATATTATCCACCGCAAAACTATATATCAGGCCAGACATTCGCCATGACAATATTGAGCGGAACCATTCCAATGGATGAAAAACCCGGCAACCATACCTATACCATAGAAATACTTACTCCTGATAACACCAGCATTGCTCAGTCCAGTACAGGTACTAGAATTTTGCACCTTGACACCTCCCTGCCATCATAACTTATGGTTAATGTCCTCTAACCTTCCGGGGTAAATTCATTATACAAAACGATAGATGACTGAATGAATTCCGCAATCTAGCGAAATAGTATTTTTTATTACCGTAGAGTAATATTTGTCATTTTTACCCCGACAGGTCTCTGGACATTAACGTTA
>NZ_FZMP01000224.1 GCF_900196725.1 Candidatus Methanoperedens nitratireducens
GTAACGTTCTACGGACATTACAAGAACTGGCATAAAGTGGCTATTGAGAATCTGATGAAACGTCTTGATGCGAACGGGAAAAATGTACCGATTCCATGGTTAGGGAATAGAAAAATTGAGGTCAGATTTAAATAGGGTTGTAACCTAAATTATGGCGTGGAAATCCCTGTACCTGGTTCAGATTAACTATTTATATTATACAACTCCAAGACTAATTATAGTTTTTCAGTGGGTAATTATGGACACAATGAAGGCTGTAAGAAAGACGAGAGAAGGGCCCGGATTGGAACTTACCTCTGCCCCGGTTCCCGTACCGCAGAGCCATGAGGTACTGGTAAAGGTAAAAGCCTGTTCGTTATGCGGCACTGACGTACACATATATAACTGGGAACATCCATGGTCTGAGGGCAGGATAACGCCGCCCAGAATTATAGGTCATGAAGTGTGCGGCCAGGTTGTGAAGGTGGGCAGGGAAGTCACCCTTGTCCGGGAAGGCGACCTTGTATCAGCAGAGTCCCATATCTTTGATGGAAAATGCATGCAGTGCAGGATGGGCAATATGCATATCTGCCAGAATCTCAAGTTCTTTGGCGTCGATGTTGACGGCTTCTTTGCCGAGTATGCAGTCATACCTGAAACGAATGTATGGAAAAACCCACCCGACATGCCCGTGGAGATAGCCACGCTGCAAGAATCCATAGGCAACAGCGTGTACACCGTGTTCAGCCATGACGTTACAGCGAAAACCGTGGCAGTGTTCGGCGGAGGTCCTACAGCCCAGTTCGCAATCGGCATTTTGAGGGCGGCGGGCGCTGCAAGTATTATTGTGGTTGCGGGTTCAATGCTGCATCTTGACCTTGCAAAGAAGATGGGTGCAGATGTCGTTATTAACAGGCATGAAAGAGACCCTGTGGAAACAATAATGGAATTGACCGATAATCAGGGCACTGATGTATTCTTTGAAATGTCCGGGAGCGGCACTGCTCTTGCTCAGGGACTCAAGGCTTTACGGCCAAGGGGCAGCGCCTCCGTATTAGGCTTGCCCACAAAGGATGTTTGTATAGATATGGCTAAAGATTTCGTTATGAAGGATATCACTGTCCGCGGCATATACGGCAGGAAGATATGGGATACGTGGCTCACCACTTCCAGATTGCTCTTATCTGGAAAATTTGACCCTTCGCCGCTTATCACTCACAGGCTCAGGCTGGATGATTTTGAGAAGGGCTTTGAGGCTATGATATCCGGAGATGCGGGAAAAGTGGTAATGTTTCCGTAAAATTGGCGATACCTTCTTTAACCTGAGCCATATAGAATCTCTCTTGGCTTATTCTACAATGTATAGAAAGCTTCCAAATAATATGAACTGACCATCAGCCCGGCACTATCCCATAATCCAGAATTGATTTTTGGCTATTGAATCTTATTAGAGAGGTATTGTTATCAGATCATCTGGTCTCTATGCCGGAAAAAGTGCAAAATCAATGGATTTTAGGATAGTGCCTTTTTACTCCATAGTATTATTAATTAAAACAAATAAATAGGGCATCATGGAACTTCTCTTTATTATCTTCATCGCATTTTTTGTTGCTATGCTTTTCTCGATGCTCGGTCTCGGCGGGGCTATTATCTATACCCCGCTTTTTTTCTGGACAGGGCTCCCCCTCCTCACTGCAATTCCGATGGCGCTCCTCCTGAACGCGATAACGACAGCCTCGGCTTCAACCACGTATCTGGCGCAGCGGCTTGTAAAAATAGATGTTGCAATCCCGATCATCATTACGTCCATCCTGGGGGCAGTTACAGGTTCGTATCTTGCGCCGCATGCGGAAACTGGACTCCTTATCGTGCTGCTTTCCGTAGTGCTTTTTTTTGCAAGCCTGAGGCTTCTTTTCTTTAACAATCTCGGCTTTGCCGCAGGAGCGAACGAGAATAAAAAAAAGGTATTCGGTGCAGTTGCAGGGTTTCCGGTAGGGGCTATATCTTCCCTCGTTGGCATCGGCGGAGGCACTTTTATAGTGCCGCTTCTTCTGGTTCTGGGGTTTGAGATCAAAAACGCCGTCGTAACCTCTTCGTTCATCGTTACCTTCATATCCCTTTCCGGGTTCCTGGGTCACCTGAATTTCGGGCAGCAGCCGATGGATGTAAGTATGCTCTTCTATGCAGGAGCCGCCGCTTTTATTGGCGCACAGGCAGGCTCAAGACTGATATTCAGGCGCACGTCGTCCAGAACCATCGAGAGAATGTTCGCGCTTGTGCTGCTGTTCGTTGCGGGAAAACTGCTGTACGGTTTATTGTGAATGGCGAGCATTTATGAAGCACCCGTTCAATATGGAAATATATGAGACAACTCACAGACCTTGATAAAAAAATCCTTGCAAAACTCGCGCCTGAGCTTGAAGGTGCAACAGGTCCGGCGCCCGGGCATGATTTTAAATTTATCCTTGTCCCTGTATCCCACCGCGTCTCAGAATCGCCTGAGGACTTTGCAGCAAGGTTCACCAGACTGACAGATGAAGAACTTACCTATATTGTAGATATGATCTTGCGCGGCGAGGAGGATGTGCGCTCCCTGGCTGAAGGGGATTACGATGAGCTGCTTGAAATTATAGAGAAAAGGATGCCGGAAAAGGCGAAGGGATTGAAAAATTCATGAACTTCCTTCTTTCAATCTGTATGTAAGATTTCTGCGTACAAATTATAATTTAACAGACGTTATCTGCCCTCCCTTCCCGGGCACATCTCAATGATCGGACATTCATCGCACTTCGGTCCGACCGGCCTGCATAAATCCTGCCCGAACCTCACAAGCAGTTCGTTGATATGCTTCCAGTGCTTCCTGGGAAGAGTCTCGCGAAGTTTTAGCTCAGTCTCTTCAGGAGTCTTTGTTTTCACCAGCCCCAGCCTGTTCGATATCCGGTGCACATGGGTATCCACAGCCACAGCGTCCTTACCGAAGCCGTAAACAAGAGTGCAATTCGCGGTCTTCCTGCCGACACCGGGCAGCGAGAGAAGGGTTTCCATATCGGATGGAACCTTGCCTTTGAAATCGTTGTTTATTATCCGTGCAATCTCCTTGATGCGCGGCGCTTTTATCCGGTAGAACCCAACCTCGCGTATCAGTTCCTCGATATCCCCGACATCAGCATGCTCAAGCGCTGCCGGCGTGCCGTATTTTGCGAATAGTTTTTCCGAGGCCCTGTCCGTGACCTCATCGCGCGTGCGCTGCGACAGGACTGTGGCGATGAGCGCGCGGAATGGGTCTTTTGAGCCGAATTTGCCCGGATGATACCTTTTTTTAAGGCGGGATATGATGATGTCGATGGACATGCGGGTACTACTGCACGTAAAGGGTATTAAATATGAGTATCAGAGCCGCCTATAGCTTCAATTTAATTCGAAGTTAAACATATATTTATTAAGTAGGCTTGTTATCTATTGACCAGGTGAAGGAAATTATGAAGAAAGCAATTCTGGTATTTATACTATCAATTATTGTCTTGTTTCTAAGCGGATGTATCCAGTCCGGCAGTAATACAGTCAGAGATAATCTTGCAGCTAACGATTCCGGGATCGGCTCTGATATAAAAATACCTGAATTTGAGACTACACAGGAACTTAAGAAATTCTCATCAGCCAAAGAACTCCAGGAATTCCTCAAAGCCAACGCAGCCCAACAGGGAGGCGGGGTGTACGGAGGATATTTTACCGGGGTGGGGAGAGGAGATATGGTAACTGGAGTAATACCCCCTATGCCAATGGTAGTGGCGACATCAGCAGAGGTGGTACAAAAGTTGCGGCACCGCAGACCGTTTCAGCGCCGCCCGCCGTTCCGGGAACATCCGACTATTCAAAAACGAATGTCCAGGTAGAGGGTGTTGATGAAGCGGATTTCATAAAGAATGATGGCAAGTATATCTACACCCTGGCGCAGAATAAAATCGTCATCATCGATGCATTTCCGGCTGACGATGCAAAAATACTTTCTGAAATAACGGTAGATGGCAGACCAAGAGACATGTTCGTGAACGGTAACAGGCTGATAGTGTTCACAGAAGACAACAACGGGGACTTTGTTTTCCCTCAGTATGATTACATGCCGCAGCCAAGATATTCTATAAAGACCACCGCATTGATTTATGATATAACTGACAGGAAAAAGCCGGAGAAGATGGAGAATTACAGCATTAAGGGCAACTATTTCAGGTCGCGGATGATAGGCGATTACGTTTATTTCATCGTAAAAGACGAATTGTATTATTACAACAATGTTGTCGATATGCCTGTAATAAAGCAGGGCTCAGTAAAAGTCATGGCGCCTGATGTTTATTACTTTGATAATCCGGAGCAGAACTACGTGTTCCATACAATCGCGTCCATTAACATAAAATCAAATAACGTTAATGCAAAATCATTCATGATGGGCTACTCGGATAACCTGTATGTATCTGAAAACAACATCTACATAACGTACCGGAAGAATCTGCCTGTAAGGTACTACGAGATCGAACGTGAGGAAAGATTCTACAAGGTCATCGTGCCGTTGCTCCCGAAAGATGCACAGGATAAGATAAATGCAATTAAAGATAGTGCTCTTGATTCTTATGAGAAGTGGGACAAGATATCCTCCATCATGGAAGAAACTTACAACCGCATGAGTGAAAAAGAAAAAAAGGATTATGTCACAAGTGTCGATAAAGCGGTTTCAGACTATGAAATCAAGCTCGCTCAGGAGAGAGAAAAGACAGTCATCCAGAAAATCAGGATCAATAAAGGCGACATCGAATACATGACCAAAGGCGAGGTACCCGGAAGCCTGCTGAATCAGTTCTCGATGGATGAGGCCGGCGATTATTTCAGGGTCGCCACCACGTCGCAGTTCTGGACAAGGGAAGGCAATGTACAGTACAATAACGTATATGTAATGGATAAAGACCTGGGTATCACAGGGAAACTGGAAAAGATCGCACCTGATGAGCGGATATACTCAACACGGTTCATAGGCAACAGGCTTTACATGGTAACGTTCAAGCGCATAGACCCTCTGTTCGTTATAGACCTCTCAGACCCGAAGGAACCACAGATACTTGGCGAACTCAAGATACCGGGCTTCTCTGACTATCTGCACCCCTACGATGAGAATCATATCATCGGCGTGGGCAAGGAAACAGCGGATAACGAATGGGGCGGCGTGTCTATAAAAGGTGTGAAGCTCTCCCTGTTCGATGTATCGGACGTTAATAACCCGAAGCAGGTAGATATGTACGAGATAGGCGAAGCAGGTACCGATTCAGAGGCGCTCAGGGACCATAAAGCGTTCCTGTTCGATAAAACGAAGAACTTGCTTGTAATTCCGATCCGGGAAATCACAGGAAAGGAGCAATATGACAGCAGATACGGCTACTACATGCAGAAAGTATGGCAGGGCGCATACGTCTTCGGTGTTAGCCCGGCAGATGGGTTCAAGCTCAAAGGTAAGATATCCCACCTGGATGACTATGAGGAGTCGCAGTTTTACTGGAACTCGCCAGGCGCTGTACGCAGGTCGCTGTACATGGATGATATGCTTTACACAGTCTCGGCAAGGAAGATCAAAATGAACAGCCTTGATAACATCACCGGGATTAACAGCATTGACCTGCCGTTTGATAAAAACCAGTACTACGAGTATGGATGGAGATGAGACATAGCACCTTACCCGCTTAATAAACCTGCGAACCTGTCATAAAAACCTATTTCACTATAGGGATTATTAAGGTTAAACCGGACTTCGAGTCAGAGAAATTTGTCCGGGAAAATCCTGAAGAGGCCCGGGAACTGGCTTCAAGGATAATGAAAGCTAAAGGCGGGAACCCCGAGATAGCGAAGTACTGGAAGGGCTTCGGCATAAGGGAGCATGCGCTTTTAGCGGATAGTGATGTCCAGTTCTGGATAGACTGGCTGGTAAAGGATGGAAAACTAAAAGAAGGACAGTTCAAACCTGCGGATATTTATACTAATGAGCTCAATCCTTATTTTAAGGAATAAGATATGCAGTACTGAAGCAGTAAGAAGAACCGGTTGCCTCAAATTTGACAACAGGAAGACTTATTATCCCTCCTATTAATAGTACTATAATGAATGGTATTATCTTACCGGTCACTATAAAAGGCGTATACCTTATCGAGAAAGCAGGAAGCCCGATACCACTTGTGCTTCTTGAAGACGATGCGAAACGCATAATGCCGATATACATAGGCCTGTCTGAAGCCATATCCATAAACGCAGCGTTAAATCATGAAATCCCGCCAAGACCGATGACCCATGATCTTTTCATTTCGCTGCTTGAGCGCACAAGTTCAACGATAGACGATATCCTTATAGACGAACTGAATAACGGGGTTTATTATGCAAGGATGTCCGTTTCAATGGACGGGAGACAGTTCGAATTAGACGCAAGACCGAGCGACTGCATAGCCATAGCGTTGCGCTGCAATGCACCCATCCATGTGAGGGAAAGCGTACTTTCAGAAGCCATCGTCACCAAGGAAGAGCTTGAGGGTATCCTATCACTTGATAACTATCTCTCTTAACTTTCCTTAATACTTTCACGTTGCTATAGTAAACCAGATAAACCCCTGGATAGGTTTTAGTACTATGGTGTTTGAGGAAAAAGGTATCTATACTGTCCATGAGTTCACTCTTGCCATAAAAGGCATACTCACAGGCAGCCGGTTAAGTGATGTATGGATAAGGGGTGAGATATCCAATTTCACAAATCACAATTCAGGTCACCGCTATTTTACCCTGAAAGATAAGAGCAGCCAGTTGCAGTGTGTCATGTTCAAATGGCATGGTAATAATCTCAGGTTCGAGCTTGAACATGGCATGAAAGTTATTGTTTTGGGGGATATCGATGTCTACGAGCAGAGAGGTCAGTACCAGTTAAGGGTCAGAGCAATCAGACCCGATGGTGTCGGAGAACTTTACAAAGCATATGAGCAGTTGAAGAACAAACTGGCAATGGAGGGATTATTCTCACCTGAGCATAAGAAGCCGCTGCCGGAGTTCCCAAAAAGGATAGGTGTAGCAACCTCACCCACAGGAGCCGTCCTTCACGACATACTGACAGTTTTGAAACGCAGGTACCCTGTGAACATATTATTCATGCCAACGGTGGTGCAGGGCGAGTATGCGGCTGAGAGCATCGTTCGCTCGATTTCCGCGCTGAATAATACCGATGTTGACCTGATAATCATAGGGAGGGGCGGCGGTTCGATAGAAGACCTCTGGGCTTTCAATGAGGAACTCGTGGCACGGGCGGTTTTCAATTCAAAGATTCCAGTCATATCCGCAGTCGGGCATGAGACCGATTACACGATCGCTGATTTTGTAGCTGATGTCCGCGCCCCGACGCCGTCAGCAGCTGCCGAGATAGCCGTTCCCGACAGGCAGGAGCTGTGCAACAGGATAAGCAGGATCGGGGACAGATTAACTGAGGTCCAGAGGCGCAATCTCAGTGACAGGACAAATTATCTCGCGCAACTGAAAGCTGCTATCGAACCGGGTTTGCTCCTGGACAGGGTATCTCATTATATGCAATATACGGATGACATCGCCAGGAGACAGGCTTTGAGCGTGCAGAGGATACTTGAGGCAAAGAAATCCCTTTTCGCGGTGCATGCTGGTAAACTTGATGCTGTCGGCCCTCTTGGGACGCTCTTGAGGGGTTACAGCATAACGTTGAAGCTGCCTGATAAAACCCTGGTAAGGAGTATAGATGATGTTGAAGAAAGAGATAAGCTCCAGATAACAGTGAACGATGGAAAAATCAAATGTCATGTAGATTATAAGGAGGTATGCAAATGGAAATGAGCTTTGAAGAGTCGCTTGTGGAACTTGAGAACATTGTTGAAAAACTTGAAAACGGGCAGCTTTCTCTTGATGAAAGCCTTATACTTTTTGATACGGGAATAAAATTGGTCAAAGAATGCGATACCAAGCTGAAAAATGCGCAGCAACAGATCGAAAAATTAATTGAAGAGAATAATTGTCTGAAATCCGAACCATTTGAGTTGCATAATGAAAATGCACATGAAAAATAAACTGGCAGGGCTACAGTTCTCAGTTTTTAGTTATATTAGTAAAATATAAATATGCCACAAAACATATACACCAAAGTCGATGAAAAAAACGGGTCGAGTATCCACGGGAATTTATGGTCTTGATGACCTGATGGGAGGAGGCTTTCGAGAAAATACTATAAATATAGTCCGCGGGGGGACTGGTGTCGGAAAAACCACATTTGCGCTGCAATATTCGCTTTTCGGTCTTAATCGCGGTGAGAAAGTCGTGTACATCTCCTTTGAGATGTCGGAAGAGCAGATCGTACGGGACTGCAGGGATATAGGATGGGAAGAGATCGAGCATTATATCGAACAGGGAGACCTGAAGATAATCCATCTGTTTGGCGAGGACCTCACATTTCCGTCCCTGGACGTTGCAGAGATAGTCCGGAAAGCTCTGCCGCCCCGGAACCTGAGACTGGTGATAGATCCATTGACCTATCCGACTTTTTATTCTGAAAAAGAGAAACGAAAATCCCTGAGCACTATATTTAAAGATTTAAGGATAATGGGAACGGTTGTGATAGCTCTCGAAGACCCGGCAGACGGCAATCACATATCCGAGGGTTCAGCCATGCCGCTCTATTTAGCTGATTCCGTGATATACATGCAAAATCTGGGCTTTGGCGAAATGTACGACAGAACTCTGCGGATCATGAAGCACAGGGGTTCAAGGCATGGCGATAGCCTGTATCCGTACACTATAGAAACAGGATTGGGAGTAGTTATCCAGGCATCACAGAAACAGGTTGAAAAGGTAAAGCCCAAAACCAAATTCGCTGATCAGTTCAAAGAAGCAATAGAGAGAACAAGAGCTATGGGGAGCGCAGGGGAAAGATTATCGGCAAGGATTGAAGCTTTGCAGAAGAACTGGACGCATGATGAGGACCCTTCCCAGCTTCTCAGGCTTGTCCTGGAAGAGGAGAAGAAAGGACATGGCAAAAGGACTTGAAGAGACCCTGGATGACCTGCAGGAGATCGAAGGTGTTGAAGCATGCATACTCTACAGGATAGACGGGGTGCCCATAACCTTAAGAGCCAGGGGCTATCAAGAACATCTTCTTGAGACCATGTTCTGGCTGGAGAAGCAGATAAAGCAGGTGCTGGGGGAAATGAACAAGGAAGGTCTGACCGAGACGATTTTTTATTTCAGGAGCAACCGCATCCTGATGGCTCCCTCGTCAAGATCAACTGTGCTGGTGACGATTACGGACGCTGAAGCCAACCAGCAGCTTACATCGCTTGAGACGCTGCGTGCAAGTAAGATTATCGGGGAGTGCGTTACATAAGCAACAGAAGATTACGTTCAAGTTGTTTTACTAATTTTAACATTCTTAAAAAAGATATGATAATCATAACCATCTTAAATAGGAAGAGTTATATATCCATGATACAAGTTGTACATACAACCGGTAGGCAGGATAGGAAATCGATAGGATAGAAGATAGTTTAGAGCATCTATAGAATTGTGGTTAAATGAAATCAATTACATTGTTCAGTAATAAAAAAATCACAAAGAGGCAGCAGGAGATATTATTGAACAGGCGCGTTCACGCGTGGATTTTGAGCCTGACCTTGCTTTATTTTACGCCACCTTGAAGTATAATGATAACTCAAAGAGTTGAAAACATGGAGAAATACGATATTGTGATTATAGGTGGTGGATTTGCTGGGACTTCGTTGGCATATAAGTTATCAAAGTTAGATAGCAGCTTGCAGGTCGCACTGATAGAGCGTAATAGGTTGGGGGGAAAACCAGTATCAGCTTTTACATTTATGGATGTAATTGATGATCTGGGAATTAAAGATTCGGTAAAACAATGCTATAATCAAATAGAACTCATTTGTACTCTTGGCGCTCAGGAAAGTTATACTTATGATGAAGATGTTTTTGCTCTGATTGATTATCAAAAAGCCTGTGAGGAACTGGTTAATAAAAGTGTCTGTAGCGTCATATTCGAAGAGGTTAAATCTATAAAAGGCGGCAAGGTGGTCCTAACAGATAAGGTGGTAGGTGCAAAAATTATAGTAGATGCTTCCGGATGGGGTTACAAATTCAGAAAAGAGCTACATCTGGGCGTACCAAAAATAGAAAATCATTTATATTTTAGAAAACTTATTAAATGTAATATCTCCAATCCCAAGTCAGTTCAACTTGTTGTTGGAGATATAGGTAGCAATGGAGGCTGGTTCTACCCGATCAGTAATAACGAATGTGAAATAGGGGTCGCTGAAAGAACTAATAAGTTATCCAGATCCGAAAAAGCCAATATCCAAAATAAACAGGAGAAAAACATGGAGCGATTCGTAAACCACTCACCTTATAGTGAGATGTTGAAAGAATCAATGACCGAGTCAGAAACTATGGTGTATTATCCATACGATCCTGTCAAACAAGTAGTAAAAGGTAATGTTATGTTTCTTGGTGATAATGCAGGTATGGTTCATCCTATGCATGGGATGGGGATACATTACATTAACAGAATAGGTACGTTATGCGCTAAATATTGCGTACAGGCTGCGCACGGCAATATTACTCTGTTAAGAGAATATCAAAATGCGTGGGATAGAATGCTAAAAAATGATATGGATGCATGGGTACAGGGAATGACCTACTGGAGTTTAAAAAAAAAGCAATTAAATAAAATTATAGAGATACGTAGTAATTCTTATGTTAACAAGATGAATGTTTTATCAGAGCTGAGAGGTCATAGTGGCAATAATTGCGAAAGAGATACATTCCAGGTTCCATTAGGGTTGTATTTAAATCTTGTTAAGCACGCTTTAATGCATAAAATAAAATATAAATTAAAATACAGGTGCTGACTATGCAATCCATTACAGTATTTAGCAATAAGAAAGATCCAGTAGCTGCCGCTCAGGATTTAGTCGAACAAGCCCATGCAAGCGTGGATTTCAAACCGGATCTTGCCTTATTCTACTGTACCTTAAAATACAATGGCAAATACCAGTCCATGCTGGATATATTTCATGAAGAATTTGGCAATATACCGCAAATTGGTGCTTCCGTAGACGGCATGATATTCCCGGACGATATCAGGACGGATGGCGCTGCACTTGTCTTATGTAAAGATCCTAAAGCGAAAATAAGCGTTCAAGGTGCAAAAGAAAAAGGTGCGATTGCATCGGCAAAAAAACTTGTCCAAAAGATAAATTGTGAAAAAGGTGTTGTGATATTGCATTTTCCGCTGGCTCATGTTCCGAATGCATTTAAATTTGCTAAATTTTTTACCAAAGGGTTTTATTACAGTAAACGATGCAAAGATGCTGACAAGGAAAAACAGAAAGAGTATGCTGGAAAATTCGCAGACTACTGCGATAAAGAAAATATTTTCTACCTTCCCCCGACTATACTTGATATTTTTGCAAACCATCTGGATTATAAAATTCCGATAATCGGGGTAAATGTTTTACATACTCAAGCAAGGTTTAATTCCCCTAACATTTTCTGTAACTTCAAGGATATCGAAGATGGCATTGCAGCGCTAACGATAGAGAAAGATGGCATAAACGCTATATATGATGATATCTTTCCAGATAAAGGTAAAACCCTGGAAGAGACGAAGTGTATAGTGGATAATGAGTTTACAATTATTAAGGAATTTAAAGCTAATTTTAATAAAAACGTGTTAATCTCCCTTGATGGCAAACCGCCAGTCGATGCCGTAAAAAATCTAATATACACATCCGGAGAAAAAAAAGAGAAATTGTTAGCGCATCTTGATAAAGGCGATTATAAAGTTCACATGCCTTACGGGCTCTTGTTTATTAATAAAAAAACAATGGTGTGTTTGTTCTTGGAATGGGAAGCTATGTACCTTTCGATTTGTTTCCTTTTTTTATGGATATTTCAAATTATTCACAAGAGGCTATCCTGACATATGCACTGGTGAATGATAAATTTGATGCTTTTATTTCATGTTTGAATCATTTAAAATCTACTAATGATAGATTTGCTTTTTTCTGCATTGACATAGGAGTTACTACAGCATTTGGAGAGAAGGTTTTTGAATACAAAGATAAAATAAAAAAATTAGCAGGTAAAAATTATTTTGGAATTTTTTCTTTTACTCCGTCAGCGTATATGCCGCCTGAATTCATCTTAAGAAACTATTTGTCTGAGTCACTCAGTAATACGTTTTTTATGACAGGCGGGACAAATGTGTGCTTGGAAATTTAAAGAAAAGCACTCAATCCCATAAGTACAATTGAGGATTGAATAGAAATGCCTATACTTCTGAATGCTTTTAAGTCCCCTATATCTAAAATCCAGTTTTTTTTATACATATGAACAGCTGTATTTTTCAAAAAATAAACAAATGGGAATACCATAACTAAAAGGCCATTGCTAAATAAGCTTAAAGTCAGCGGGTTCAACATAACCAAATAAAACAGTGCCATCATGTAACAGGAGCATTGTATGAGTTGAGAAGGAGAGAAAGATACACCAAAAGTTTTTAAACCAGCTTTCCTGTCCCCTGAAATATCTTTTAAATCTTTTAACAACATTCCTGACATACTGAAGAAAAAGAAGGCCACTGCTAGTACTATCCCTTTTGTATTTAGATCAGAGTATATTAGCCAGATACCTAATGTGTATGTTGGCCATGCAGTAGCATAGGTAATTAATTCACCCATATAATGATCTTTCAGTCTAAAGCCAATTATTTTTCTAAGAATCAAATTATCCGAATACCACCATGTAGCAAAAGCCCAGATTAAAAAATACAGATAAATCGGCCTTTTTAATTCCATTGATAAATAGTAAACAGAGAATATAGAGCATGCGTAGAGAACGAGAGCAATAAAAGGAGTCGTTTTTTGCATTGAGATATCTTCCGTCAGAATTGTTTTTTTGCCAGCCGCTTTATCTTCGTTTAAATCATTGCAATGATTCCATAGATTAGAGCCATAGTTCGAAAACAGTGAAACAGCTATTCCAGCAAACAGAACAGATATATCGTAGATGTGGAATTCTTCGCGCGATATTAAAAAAAGCGATGTTGCAAAAAGTGGAAACGGTGAAATTATTGAAGCTGGAGTGTTGCACAGCCTTAAAAGCTCAACAGTTTTTCTCCAGCACATTTTAATGTTATTTTTACCCGAATTGGAGGGGTACATTCTTAAATACTTTCTCGGCTACTTTCTCTTCTTCTTTTCTCTGCTTATCCTTTCTATCGTTCTTCATTTTTATCACTCCGTTTTATTTATCCTATTCTAAAGGACATTCATTCCTATGTCAAATACCAATATAAACTATTAAGAAAAATAATTTAGAAATTATACTAAGAAACCCAGCTAAGAAACACTCTTCAGTGATGTTTTTTATACTCTTTCATCATATGTGTTCACATGTCTAAGTTAGGAGAAACCACAGATAAAATACTCGAATTGCTTAGTAAAAGAGAGAATATTACAATAAAACAACTTGAGAAGAAAGTACCACAGGTAAATCCTGAAATCCTTAATTTTATGGATCAGGAAGGGCTTATCGAATTAAAAAACCAAGAGGTGAGCATAACTGAGTTTGGCTGCCGGATTATAACTGTAGAGTGATCTCCCTGGCTTTCTCTAAAAAAATCTTTCCCTTATCTGTTGTTATATATTTATCCAGCTTGTTCTCCACCAGCCCCTGGTTCTTCAGCAGCTCAAGATATTTATCTGCCAGTTTGAAATTCAGGTTCGTCCTGTAAACTACGCTTGTTTTGTTGACCCCCATTTTAGCAACTTCCAGAACATCGATGATAATATCTATCTTACTTCGTCGCATTTTCACCAATCTTTAATAACTATTTGTTTTTCCTATTTATAGGTTGCTCTTTAATTAAATGATTATTATACTCATAGTATGGACTTGTTTTGATTGTATATGCTCTGCAGTATCCTGCAATATTGAACTAAATTAACCTGTTATGGCAAACAGGAACTACAAAAACCAATCAATTATTTACTCGCCTGTGAAGATTCCAGCAAACTCTTTCCTTTAATAAAACCCAAAAGTGATGCTGCAAGTGCAATTAATATTATGAGTACCAAAGATATCCCCCTCGTGGTTGCTTGTTCCATCCCTTTCAATGCCAGACTGTAGAGGATATCGGCTATCCAGATTCCTATGATAAGCCCAAAAAATCCGAAGATAATGGCATAACCCAGGTTTTTAAGTAATTCAGATACTTTCATGGTTTGATGTAATAAGGGTTTTGGTGTATTAAATATATCGAATATTGCAGAGGAATTTGCAAAGGAGGACTTCAACTTAATAGAAATATAAGAACGGACCCGGGCACAATACCAGCATGCACCCGGGGACAGCCAGCTTTAAGGAATAAATGAGGTGAATATCTTCCAGACAGCCAGCCATGATTTTTAAGGGTTTTCCAGCTAAAAAAACTTCCCATTTTATTCGCAAACCCCACAGATGCTAATCTTCCCTACCGAAATATATATACCGCAAAGATTCATCTGGATGGTGCAGGACTGAAGGTGAATTATGGCAGAAGAAATACTACCCTCTATTCTGACATTTATATATACAATAGGACACTGGATAGGCGAAAAAATAGTCGGGTTGATTCAATCCATTTCAGGGGTTTTGATCCCGCAAAGCATAGTCGATGCTATCGGACTGCTCGTGATATTGACAATCTTCCTTGGTATAGCGGAAGTAGCAAAGAAGGCTATATGGGTCATCGTGGCTGTGGGCTGGGTGTTGATAGTTGTAAGGATCGCTATGCTGATGATAGGGTAATTACTTTCAGATCACTATAGTTGCATATTTACCATTTTTAGATATTTCTCCTGAATAGTTTCACCCCGCTTTCCAACTGCTTTTAAGAGCCGCGGTCAAATACCGATACTCCATTATGGTTGGATGTGAAACATTATGTCTTATCTCAGCCCCGGTAATCTTCCGATAGACCCTGCAAGTTTTAAGCCTTCGTGCATAACCGTGGTCGAAGGCACATCAGGTATGGTTCCTGCTGTACTGTTCCGCCTGTGCGCCGCATCCGCCGCATCCGGCAGGGAGGCGGTATTTGTAGATGGCTGGAACAGTTTTGACCCTTATGCCGTATCAAGGATAGCAAGGTCATTCGGAGCAAAGCAGGAGGCACTTTCCCGCATTCATGTCGCCCGCGCATTTACAGAATACCAGATGGATGCCCTGATAGGGAATTTAGAGGATGCACTTGGGCGCTGGTCTCCTGCCGTGCTGGCGGTGTCTTACTTCCCGACACTGTTCTCCGGAACCGATGGGAGGCAATTATTCGAACCGTTACTTGCACGTCTTGGTTCCCTGACGTCCACCTTCGGCACCATAACCGCAGTAACAAGTTTCGGCGGGTCATGGTACGGGGACAGGCTGCTGGCAGCCAGAGCCTCCCGCATCATACGCATCGAGCAGCCGTCAAAGAAACGCATCAGGATAATCGATGATGGGCATCTGGACGAGTACGTGCCTGTGCCCCCGGGACAGATGAGATTCACCGATTTTACAGGAGGTGGTGCATGTGGGCAGGACAGTGCCAACTTTTCGCAACCTGCTTGAGGAGATAATACAGGAACTCTCAGTGTTCCGAAGGGCACTTCGAGGTGAGGATAAAACAGCCTTTGATGACCTCATGAGCAAGGCAAGGGAACATGCCTCATCCTGCACGGTTGCGCCTGCTCTTGAACCCATGGACGCTGTTTTCTTATCAATACTCATCGAGCAGCAAAAAGAACTCAACTTGCTGCGGGAGGAGGTCTTGCATGTTCCTTCTGGACATCAGGTACGACCCGAAGAAGAGTACGATAACAAAATGGATTAAAGACGGCACCGGCTGTAAGCCTGTACGCGAGGTTTGCCATCCGAAAATATACGTATCTTCAACAGGAAAAGATAAACATGAGCTGCAGCATCTGATATCAAGCCTGCCGGGTGTGAGGGGAACATGCATCGAAAAGAAGAGAACTTGGCTTGGCAGCGAACCTGAAGAAGTGCTCTGCGCTACCATGGATGCGGGTTCTATTCACGATACCGCTTCAATGCTTGAGGCGAAAGGATGTGGGCTTTACAATATAGACCTTGACCCTGTGAGGCAGTATCTGCTTGAGTGCGGCCTCTTTCCTATGGCACGGTTCAAAGGAGACTCGCTTGATGATCATCAGTACGCACTTGATTACGAGGTACCGGAACTTACAAGTATGAGGCTCTCGGTGACACCTTCGAGAGATAAGGGAATCGCCACCATGGATGACACCATCCTCAGGATAGCCCTTGAGGACACAATAATTGAGGGCGAAGATGAGGCGCAGATTATCGAACGTTTATCCGGCGAGATTGCGGTCTCAGACCCCGACATCCTGTTCACGGACCGCGGAGATAGTTTTGACATGCCCTATCTCTATCACCGTGCAGCGCTGCACGGCATTGAATTGCAGCTTGGACGGGAAAAGGATATTCTTCCTGATAGCTGCGGCAGGTCATATTTCAGCTACGGCAGGATGCTCTACAAACCCGGAGGATTTACGCTGGCAGGACGGCTGCACCTTGATACATCCTCTTTTATTTTCAGGGAAGGCGGGCTTCCCGGGATGATAGACCTTGCGCGCATAACAGGGATACCGATGCAGGAGTTGTCGCGCCTGAGCCCCGGCAGCGCAGTGACTGCATTGCAGGTCAACCAGGCGCTGCGTGACGGTGTGCTTGTGCCGTGGAAGCGCAACCTTGCGGAATACTGGAAGACGGCGCTGGAACTGCTCATCGCTGACAGGGGTGCGCTTGTGATAGAGCCGAAAGTCGGATTGCATGAGAACGTCTCAGAAATAGATTTCGCTTCCCTTTTCCCAAATATCATGGTGAACCACAACATCTCGCCTGAAACCGTTCTGTGCAGCTGCTGCCCTGATTCAAGCCATCGCGTGCCGTTCGTGCATTACAACATATGCCAAAGGCATACAGGACTTATCCCGCGTGTGCTTACGCCCCTGATCGAGAGACGGGTGGAATATAAGAAACGCATCGCCACGGATCCGGCAAGGGCAGAGGAGTATGAGATGAAGCAGAACATGCTCAAATGGCTGCTTGTGACAAGCTTCGGGTACATGGGTTTTAACAAGGCACGCTTCGGGAGGATCGAATGCCACGAATCAATAACGGCGTATGGTCGTGAAATCTTACTCTTGACTATGGAGATGGCTGATAGAATGGGTTTTGAGATACTGCACGGCATCGTGGACTGCCTCTGGGTGAAAGGTCATGGCGCCGAGAGGCTCTGCGAACTCATGACGCGGAAAACAGGCATACAGCTTGAACTTAAGGGCGAGTTCAGGTGGCTCGTGTTCCTGCCCAACAAATCAAACGGCGCAGGCGCGTTGAACCGCTATTACGGTGTTATGAACAACGGCAAGCTGAAGGTACGCGGGATAGAGATGCGGCGAAGCGATACCCCCAGGGTCATCAGGGACCTTCAGGAAGCCATGCTTGGAAAGCTTGCACAGGCGAAAAACGCCTCTGAATTCCGCATGAAAATTCCGGAGACTATCGGAGTTCTGAGGGAGCACGCGCGAAAACTGCTGGCTGGCGAATGTATCCCTGCCGACCTGGTATTCGAAACGCATGTATCCAGGGGCTCAGATGATTATAAGCAATTCAATAACCAGGCGGCTGCACTGAGACAGTACCTGCATGAAGGTATCAAGATACAGCCGGGTCAGAGCATACGCTACATAATAACAGACCACAGCTCAAAAAGGTACCAGAAGCGGGTCAAGATCCCGGAGCTTGCCGACGAGACAACCGTATACGACCGTGCTAAATACTATGAATATCTCCTGCGTGCAGCCGAAAGCATACTACTGCCCTTCGGATACACAGAGAGGAGGCTGGATGAGCTGGTGAAGGGAAAAGTGCAGGAGAATCTGTGTAAGTATATGGTTACTGATAACTTTTAGGAAGATATAAATATAGCGTGTAATACACATATCCGGTACACAGGAGGATTATGGCTTTTGAATTAGAGATTATAACCATCGTGATAGGAGTCATTTACGGCTACCTGAAACCCGGCAAGGAAGACCGTAAAGCCCTGCTCAAAAAGGGTGTGTTGATAGGCATAATACTCGGTCTTATCTTTACGGGGCTGGGACTGCTGGTAAATATAAAATTCCTGCTGGTCAGTACGGTTGTAGGACTGGTCATATTCATAGAAGTTATTCTCCTGGCTGTGCTTTTCATAGCCGGCACGTTTATAGGGGACTGGATCGAAGAGAAAAGCAAAGCGGCGTGAAACGATTCAATTTCTTTTTAAGTCTTTGGGATCTTTACAAAGAACACGCTCCCGCCTTCCGGATTATCCTCTATCCAGACATCGCCTCCGTGCAGATTAACGATACGCTTCACGATTGCAAGCCCAAGGCCGGTACCCTTTACGCCTTTCTTATCCACCCTCTGAAAGCGGGTAAAGAGCTTTACCTTATCTTCATCTTTTATTCCGGGACCCCAGTCTTTGACGTATATCCTGTATGAGTTATTCCCGTCTATAATATTTACCTCGATTTTGCTTCCGGCAGGTGAGTATTTTATAGCGTTGTCAAGAAGGTTTGAAAAAACGTCCTCGATTATCGGATTCACCATTGCATAGCATTCATCCTTTGCCAGGTACTCCAGTTTCATGTTTTTCTCCTCAATCTGCGGCATGAGGCTGTCTGCGGCTGCCCTAAAAACCATGTTCAAATCGAGCTTTGATCTTTCCAGTTTTTCGGCGCTCTCCAGCCTGGCATACTTGCTGGCACTTTTGATCATCCCGATGAGTTTGTCTGCATTGCGCTTTATCATCAGAAGCGATCTTCGTATCCCGTCTTCTTCGGTTTTCTCAAGCTGCAGTTCACTCATTGTTTTTATAATGCTCAATGGATTCAGCAGGTCGTGATGCATAATGTCTGTGAAGAGGTCTTTGATGCGGTTCGCCTCTTCAAGCGCTGCGGTGTAGTTTTTCAAAGCCTCCTCAGCACGCCGCCGCTCGGCGATTTCATCCTGTAAAGCTTCATTGGCTTTTGCTAACTCTGAAGTCCGTTCCTGAACACGTATCTCTAACTCATCGTGCGCTCTGCGCAGTTCCTCCTCTGCCTGCCTGCGTTCAGTGATATCACGGACGACGCTTAACACAAGCATGCCTCCGGCTGTTTCCAGCGGGCTTAACATGATGTCCGCGGGGAACTCGTTTCCATCTTTGCGCCTGCCATACAGGCCCATGCCAAGGCCTAACGATCTGACGCGAGGTTTGATAAAGTATCCATTGCGCTGCTCCACATGCCGTTCCCTGAAGCGCTCAGGTACCAGGATCTCAACAGTTTTGCCGAGCAACTCATCCCGGGTATAGCCGAACATCTTTTCAGTGGCTGTATTGACACGCACGATATGTCCTTCACGATTAACAACGACGATGGCATCAGGTGCGAATTCGAAGATATTTTCAAATATTGTTCCCAATTCTTTTTACTCTCCTTAAGGCATCTCCTCAAAAACGGCTAACAAATGCATGTGAATAACAATTATGATTCCAGATATGAAAAGGCTGCTGATTTGAATCAGACGCACATGACACAATTATTACTCTTTAAAAAATCCGAAGGGATTTTGTACAAAAAGACCAATACTAATGCGATGAAAGAAAGGCTCATCTCTTTATCGCAGCAAAACAGGAATAATCATTTCCTGAAGAACAGGATCGAGCTTCGATGCAAGTGCGGCTACTGCGAGAGCACTACATATTACGATTATTTAACAAGCGGTGAGTTCAATATCGGGGAGCCAATCTCTACCATCAGTCCCTTTATATCCGAGGCCGTTTACGATGAGACCATCAGCGTAACCCCTCTCAGGTCATCAAAAAAAATGCCCTGCCTGCGGCAAGGAAATAATAGCCGTGTTCCCCCTGTCCCTGGAAGAACTCATCCCGCTTCTGCAATCGCGACCGCCAGACCCGCATATGTACGGGTGATAGCATGGAGACTATCGAAGCTATCAGGACACGCAGAAGCGTCAGAGGATTTACCGACGAGAGTATAAGCGATGAGATTATCGAGCAGGTGTTGGATGCCGGGAGGTGGGCGCCGTCCGGATTGAACAACCAGGCGTGGCGGTTCATAGTGGTGAAGGACCCTGAAACGAAAATAGCTCTTTCAAAACTCACGGAATATGGTCCGACTATTAAAAATGCACAGGTGTTGATAGTGGTTTTTCTTGATAAAGACCACATGTACAATTATACAAAGGACGTACAGTCAATCGGCGCGTGTATCCAGAACATGCTGCTTGCAATTCAGTCGCTCGAGCTCGGAGCAGTGTGGTTAGGCGAGATCCTGAAAAATAAGGATATGGTGAATAAAGTCCTCGATGCACCCGAACCTTACGAATTAATGGCCGTAGTAGCCCTTGGACATCCGGCAAGGAAGGAAAGAATCTCGGACAGGAAAGCTCTCTCTCATCTTGTTTTCCGTGAAAAATTCGGATTACATTGGTAATCGTTTTTTGTTTTCCGACTCTATGATTATGATAATAATGGTAGTAGTAATATAAATAGGGATAAATATTATATACTATAGGGTTCATACACTTTTTGTTAACGATTACCTGGATAATCTCAATCGTTAATATAGGAGGTATAAAATGATAGTATCGCCTTACTGTGAAAAACACGATATGGCAATAAGACTGCTGACGCTTTCGCACTGTGAAAGACGGCATGATTCTGATTGTGAAAGCGGTCAATGTGAACATTTCGGGATGAGATTAAA